>JAUPKS010000274.1 GCA_030837315.1 Planctomycetota bacterium | reverse complement strand
GATAGGGGAGAAATTGGTCAAATTCGGGGTGCCGGTAGAGTGCATTTTCATCAACATCCATTTTTGCGTCCAGCGCATAGAGTTCATCATCAGCCGTTATGGCTAAAGGATTGATTTCTAACAATGAGCAATCGTTTTTCATAAAGGCACCCGACAGACTTGAGATAAGGTTATTTAGCCGCATGGCAAGCGCCCCGGATATGTTTAATTGAGAAGCAATGCGACGTACCTGGAATGGATGCGTACCAAAGAATATGTCAATCGGTTCTTTGATAATTTTATCAGGTGTATTTTTTGCGACTTCTTCGATTTCCATTCCCCCTTCCGCGCTGGCAATCAGCATGGGTGTCTGGCGGGAACGATCGATGGTTATCGCAAGATATAATTCCTTTTTAATCGAAAGGGCTTCCTCAATGAGCACGTATTTAATTTCAGTGCCTTTTTGGTCCGTTTGGCGTGTTACAAGGTGGGAACCCAGCATGCTCGTTGCGCATACCGTGGCTTCTTCCGGTGTTTTGGCAAATTGAATCCCGCCGCTTTTTCCTCTGCCGCCGGCAAGTATCTGCGCCTTTATGGCACACCGGGCGCAACCAATTTCCTGAAATGTTTTTGAGGCGTCAACACCATACGATATAGCTTTGCCGCGAGGGACGCTAACGCCATGCGTTTTTAGAATATTTTTTGCCTGAAACTCATATAACTTCAAAGTTGGTTATGTTGCCTTGCCAGTTCAGGATTTTTGTAATTTATCCGATTTAATAAAATTTCGAAGGTAGATGCTCACCTGCTCTACCATTTCTTCGTCAGAAATGGAAGTAATACGCCCTTCGAGATATTGATTGTCTACCCACTCTTTTATCTTTGAGACACCTTCATGGGTTTTAGGAATTTGCTCGTTTCCTTTCAGTTCAAAAAAGATATTAATCCATTGCGCAATTCCCGCTATACCGGATTTGTCGGTTACGGCAACACCAAGGGGTCTATTTAAAAGTTTCTTCGTATCAAAGATATTATATATTTCTTCATTCTTCAACAACCCGTCCGAATGGATACCTGCACGGGTGACATTGAATTCAGAGCCCACAAAGGGTTGGGTTGGCGGAATGGGATATCCGATTTCATTCCGGTAATAGTCTGCAATTTCCGTAATCACCGTAGTATCGATTTGCTCGTCGTTGCCCCGTAAGGCCAGATACTCGATGATAAGTGCCTCAATCGGCGTATTGCCTGTGCGCTCTCCTAAACCCAAGAGTGTACCGTTGATTACGCTGCATCCATAAAGCCATGCGCTCGTGGCGTTGCTTACCGCTAAGTAGAAATCATTATGGCCATGCCATTCCATATATTCTGACGGAACACCAGCAAAGTGATTGAGCCCATAAATAATACCGGGTACGCTGCGCGGTAAGGCAGCGCCAGGGTAACTAACGCCCATCCCCATAGTATCACAGGCCCGAATCTTTACCGGAATTTTGCTTTCTTTAGATAATTTCATAAGTTCCTTGGCAAAGGGTACCACGAAACCGTAAAAGTCAGATCTGGTAATGTCCTCAAAGTGGCACCGTGGAATAATGCCCTCTTCCAATGCAGCCCGCACAATATCCAGGTACATATCCATTGCCTGTTTTCTTGTTTTGTTTAATTTTAAATAGATATGGTAGTCTGAAGATGAACACAAGATGCCCGTCTCTTTAAGCCCCATCTCCTTAACCAACTTGAAATCGCTCTTTACAGCCCTGATCCACCCGGTAATCTCCGGATATGTATAGCCCCGTTCCATGCATTTTCTTACCGCCTGTTGATCTTTTTCGTTATACAAAAAAAATTCACACTGACGGATAATTCCATTTTTACCGCCGAGTTTGTGAATCAGGTCATAGAGGTCTACAATCTGTTTGATAGTATAAGGGGGTCGTGATTGCTGTCCGTCTCTGAAGGTTGTGTCGGTAATCCATATCTCATCAGGCGGATTCATGGGATTAAGCCGATAATTGAATGATATTTTTGGTATTTTGTTATAGGGGAAAACATCCCGAAAGAGGTTGGGTTCTGCCGAATCTTGTAAGTGAAAAATATACTCTTCAGGTTCCAGTATGTTGCGGCGTTTGTTAAATCGAAGCATCTTCAATTTCCCCCTATTGAACATTTTTTATTTAAGAATAAAGGAAAAAACCTGCGTCATAATCAATCCTAAATTTTAATGTAATATCTTTGCAAGTCAAGTAAAATGACAGAATTCTTCGTTGGAGAAATAATGATAAAAGACAGTGATTTTGTATACGATCTCTACCGAGTTGCGATGTTACAAAAAACATCCGTGCCGCTTGTGTCGAGCTCCGGCGTATTCCACGGAATTCAAACAGATGCAGACGGAATTTTATATTACTTCTCTTGTGGATTGACATTAAAAGGGAAAATTGGAATACTATGACAATTTACTTTAATAGGCTCGTATTGAATAAGAATGTTTGATCTCGGCGAGGGGGGAAATATGACGATAAAAGAAGGCACCTATAATTTAACTGCAAGTTCCGGGAAGTTGTTTGTTTATACTTTTAAAGAAGGATTTTTGAGTGCGGTGGCTCATGACCTATTGATTGAGGCAACCAAATTTAGTATCAACCTGAATGTTCCGGCTGGAAACATCAATTCGGCAAGTGTGGAGGCGGAAATTCAGGCAAATTCGCTAAAGGTACTATGTGCTATAAAAGATGGGCAACATAGGTATGATATGTTAAAAGAAAAAGATAAAGCAGATATCGAAGAAGCCACGTTCAAGGACGTCTTACACCCTTCCAAATATCCCACCATTAACTTCCGCTCTTCCAATATTCAGGAAAAGGACGGCGTTTATCATGTGAAAGGAGAGTTAACCCTGCACGGCGTTACACGTCCTATAGAGTTTGAAGCAAAAACTACTACGGGAAAAGATTTAAAAGGAAAGGTTGCCCTTTCCCAAAAAGACTTTGAAATAAAGCCATACAAGGCTTTGTTAGGAACTCTCAAGGTTAAGAACGAAGTAAACATTGCCTTTGATTTGTCGTTAAGTTAAATTAATGCGCAGGAATTTCAATCTTTTGTGATTCCCCTCTAGAAAGCTTACTGTTGGACAATTTTTTGCTGGACAGGTTTAAGATAGGAGCTGTCTTATTATTCAAGGGTTTTGGTGTATACCTCACAAAAAACGTCTTGTTAAAAACATTGTATTAATTTGGTCTTTAAAAAATTTATCAATTATGAGCTCCGTCAGGAGCAGCCTGTTTGTAGCAAGATAGGATGCCATAACAGATATAAGCTCCG
>JAUPKS010000273.1 GCA_030837315.1 Planctomycetota bacterium | reverse complement strand
GACATTCGTAATCTACTGTCTGCCGGTGCAGATAAGGTTTCTATAAATACCGCCGCAGTCGAGAATCCTGATTTTGTCAAGCTATCTTCCGATAGGTTCGGTAGTCAGTGCATCGTGGTTGCTATTGACGCCCGAAGAAAGAATGATGGACAGGGTTGGGAAGTTTTTACCTATGGTGGTCGAAGACCCACCGGAATAGATGTGTCCTTGTGGGCAAAGAAGATCGAGGAACTTGGCGCAGGAGAGATACTTTTGACGAGTATGGACTGCGACGGGACAAAGCTTGGTTACGATATTGAACTTACAAGGCACATCTCTGAGTCAGTTAATATTCCAGTGATCGCATCCGGTGGAGCCGGGACGTTGGAGCATTTATACGAGGCATTCTCTGATGGTAAAGCTGATGCTGTATTAGCGGCGTCTATTTTTCATTACAGGGAGTATACGATTCAACAGGCAAAAGACTATCTGAGGGGCAGAGGTGTCCCTATAAGATAAGAAATTCTGAATTGGAAGTCCAAAGGATGGGCAATGCCAATTCTATTACTCATTCTCATTACTCATCACTTGTGGGAGGGATGTATATATGGAGAACAACAGGCTCAAGGATCTCAAGATATTTTCTGGAAGCTCTAACCCTGAACTTGCTAAAGAGATCGCAGAAAATTTAGGTTTGCATCTTGGGGACGTTACTATTAGCAAATTCAGCAACGAAAACATAAAAGTTAAGCTCAACGAAAGCGTTAGAGGTAAGGATGTATTTGTAGTCCAAACATCATGCCCGCCGTTGAGTGATAATATTATGGAATTACTTATAATGCTTCATGCTCTCAAGGGGGCATCCGCTGATAGAGTAACTGCTGTTATACCGTATTTCCCTTACGTTCGATCTGACAAAAAAGATGAGCCGAGAATTTCCATAACTGCAAAACTAATGGCTGATCTGCTCATGACTGCCGGGGCTGATCGAGTCCTGACTATGGACCTCCATGCCGCTCAGATACAGGGATTTTTTGATATACCTGTGGATCAACTCCTCGCATTACCTATTCTCTGTAAATATTTTGAAGAAAAGAAATTAGATAATATTGTAGTCGTGGCTGGTGATGTGGGACGTGCAAAACTAAACGTCAAATATGCAGAAAAACTGAAGGCTCCGTTGGCTATACTTGAAAAACGCCGTGAAGACGACAAAGAAAATGCCAAAGTATTGACAGTTATTGGGGACGTTGAAGGCAAAAATGCAGTTATGTTTGATGACGAGATCCTTACTGGCGGTTCTCTTATGGAACTTGTAAGAATTCTAAAGGAAAGCGGTGCAGTCGAAATATATGCAGGAATAACTCACGGCATACTCTCAAAAGATGCAGTTCCCAACATTGCAAAGTCCGATCTAAAAGAGCTTGTTATAACCAATACCCTTCCACTTCCACCAAATAAAAGGATTGATAAGATCAAAGTCCTATCAGTGGGTGGGTTGTTTGCAGAAGCGATCAGGCGTATACACGAAGGAGAGCCTGTCAGTTGCTTGTTTACTTAGGAAATATATCGTGAATCTAATCAGGGCTGGAAGAACAGTATTTCCAGCCCTTTGATCTATAAGGCGGAGGAGCGTATAATGAAAACTGTCGTTATCATAGGCTCTATGGATACAAAGGGAGAGGAGTTTGCTTACCTGAAGCGATTGATCGAAAAACACGGACTTAAAACTCTTGTGGTTGACGCAAGCGCACTCGGTGAGCCAAAGCTGAAACCCGACATACCCAACAGCGAAGTTGCAAGGGCTGTCGGCGCCAATATCGAGGAAGTTATAAAGATGGGACGTGGTGAAGCTATGGCGATAATGTCGAAGGGCGCTGAAGCAATCATAGATCGCTTATATAAAGAGGGAAAACTCGACGGTATTATCGGTATGGGAGGTAGTGGCGGAACTGCTGTGGCTACTGCCGGTATGCGCTCCCTTCCCGTAGGTGTGCCGAAAGTCATGATCTCGACTGTTGCGGCTAGTAGTAGTGTTGGTTCATACATTGGTACAAGAGACATCACAATGATCCCGTCAGTTGTTGACGTTGCTGGTTTGAATCGTATCAGCAGAAAGATATACGCCAACGCCGCCGGCGCTATCGCTGGTATGCTCATGACAGAACCAGAGGAAGTTCCTGACGAAAAACCCTTGATCTCTGCCACGATGTTTGGAAATACAACCCCTTGCGTAGATCGAGCTAGAGCAAAGATGGAGGAAGCTGGATACGAAGTTCTCGTATTTCATTGTACAGGCACAGGTGGACGTACAATGGAAGATTTGATCGCTGATGGATTCATATCTGGTGTATTGGATATAACGACTACCGAATGGGCAGATGAGCTTGTGGGAGGCATTTTCCCTGCCGGACCAACGAGGCTGGACTCCGCAAGCAAGGCAGGAATCCCGCAGGTCATAGCTCCCGGCTGTGTGGATATGGTCAACTTTGGCGCAATGGAGACTGTCCCGGACAAATTCAAAGGACGATTATTCTACCAGTGGAATCCCAACGTAACGCTCATGAGGACGACACCCCAAGAAAATGCTGAGATGGGGCGTATATTTGCAGAGAAGGTAAACGCATCAACGGGACCTGTAGTGTTTATGCTTCCGCTAAAGGGTGTGTCCATGCTGGACTCAGAGGGTGAAATCTTCTGGCTACCCGAAGCAGACCAAGCCATCTTCAACGCCATCAAGCAGAACGTGAGGAAAGACATCAAAGTAATCGAGATGGACGTAAACATCAATGATCCGTCATTTGCCGACAGAGCGGTTCAGGAACTTCTAAATATGCTCAAGTCGGCATTATAGAAAAAAATGAGTATAAACACGGAGACACAGAGACACGGAGTTTAGAAAGGGGAATAGAAATTTTCGATTTTTTCCTTTATTCTCCGTGACTCCGTGCCTCTGTGGTTTTCCCAAATTTTACAGTGCCATTAAGTCTTTATGAGGTTAAAAAATGATGAATTACGAGGAATCAAAACTAACTTTCCGAAAGGCATCAAAGTCTGATGCTGACGGCATTTTTCGTGTTTTGACTTCTGCGTTCCAGCTTGAGGAAGGTACGTGGAAATGGCAAAATATGAGAGGTGCCGCTTATGGTGGAACAGAGAGTTTTCTCGTGTTGTGCAAAAACGATGAAAT
>JAUPKS010000272.1 GCA_030837315.1 Planctomycetota bacterium | reverse complement strand
TGCTTTATCCACGCACATCGTCCTATTGCATGCCGTTTGTATCCCTTTTATCCGAATTTGACGGTTGAGGGAGACTTGGAACTGCTCATGGATGAATTCTGTCCGCTTACGGAATCATTGATGAAAGACTCTGCCTATATAGCGAACGTCGTATCTGCATTAAACAAACTCATCCCGTTAATCGACAAGGATTACTGGAAGATGCTAGGACAGATACCATCGCATCTCTGGGATGACACCTGCACAGAAAGACGTATTTGCCTATTGGCAAAGTGTCTGTAACGAACAGTTCTAAGTATAATTATCAAACCACTGAGTTTGAACCACAATGCAAAACAAACCCGACATGCACATTCGTAACCCTATAACCGCATAGCGCAGCATAGCCACAACCAAATTGACCACCCCTCAATCCACTCCAACGCAAGGAGGGGAAGAAAGCGGAGGTAAAAAAACAATCTCTTTCCGATTTCTTCCTTCGCAAGACGGAGATTTCGTCGTGAGCTCAGTCGAACGATAAAGGGGGAGGTGGAAAACTTACACAGGCATGTCCTTATGAAAATGGAAAAAAGAAGTTTTTACAGGGTGATACTATAAGGTGTGCACGATTCTATCATCAGCAAATTATGATGAAGGAAAAAAGATACGACCTTAATGTACTATGAGGGTTAGTATGCCTATGAGGGTTAGTATGCCGCCGATGATTTCTTTTTCGTACTCTTCGATGCTGCAGAGGTTTATTTTTTTTACACCAGTATAAGCCAGGATGGTCAGCACCAGCATGCCTGAAACGGTTGTAACAGAAAGGATTATTGAGAGTAATACGAGTTTGCCCCAGCTGAAGGCGCTGGCAGCCAGAAATAGAGGCAAGGCAGCGACGCAGGGTGAAAAACTTAACATGGCAAATAATGAAATGGCGATGGTTTTATCTGAGAATTTTGAGTGGTTATGGTTGTGCGTGCCATGCTTTAACCTGCCGATAACGATGAAGGTAATGCCCAATATGATTAAGATAATACCTGCCAGCGGTTCTGCAAAGGATTCGGCATATTTTGTTATGTGAAATCCAAGGATGGCGATGATGAAACCCAGCATGGTTGTTGTTAAGGAATGACCCAGCCCGGCGAAGGCAGTGATGAATATGGTTTTCGTCAAACTCCACTTTTGCCCCTTCCCTATCAGGGCAAAGGGCATCCAGTGATTTGGCATTATGGCATGTGTCAAGGCGATGAAGAAGGTCGCCCCGATAAGACTGATTGTTGTATTGTGCATAATAAAAACCTTAGTAAATGAAAACCTCAAAATGTAAAATTATCAACGCAACGGTATTACCTCGGTTTCGATTCAGGTAATGTATCTAACAGACGGTCATAGCGGCCTCTCTGGCTGGATCCAACAACATAGACGTTATCCAGTCTATTTCCCCATATACCGAGCAAGAGATAATTGGTTCCGCTGTTCTGTTTGTTCCATTTTGTACCATCATAATACAGGATGGTACCGTAATCTCCCACAGCAAAGATGTTGTTCGTGTCAAAACCCCATATCCTCCGCAACCAGTTATCCGAACCGCTTGTCTGCCGCGTCCATTTCATTTTATTGTAATGAATAATGAAGCCATCCGCACCTGCAATGAATACATTTTTTGAATCTGCGACCCAAACACTTGTAAGCCTTTTGTTGCTATTTTGAATAGGCTTTGTCCATTTCTTTCCATTATAGTGAAGTGTGGTGCCGTAATCTCCCACGGCCCAAACGTTGTCCCTGCTGTTCCCATGAATTCCGTAAAGCCAATTGGTCGTCCCGCTATTGTGTTCACTCCATATTTCTTCATTATAATGTACTATCTTTCCTAAAGCACCCACAATAAAAAGGTATTTTTCATGAAAACCCCACACGCCGCTCAGCCAATTACTCATACCGGTGTCTTGTCTTTTCCAGCTGGTACCCTCAGAATAAAGAATAGTGCCATAATCTCCTGAAATATAGACATTATTCTGACTATTACCCCATATTTTGTTCAACCGGTAGGGCGTCCGGCTCTCCTGGTTTGTCCATGATTTACCATCATAATGGAGTATGGCGCCTTGTGCGCCGACTGCAAAGATATTGTTATCGTCGAATCCATAAATGTCATCGAACCACATATTGAATTTATGATAGACGGGACTCCATGTCTTTCCGTCGTAATGTAATATGACGCTATCACACATATCCAATTCTATGGGTTGCATTTCTAAACCCCAATCGTTCGCACACGCGATTGGGATGGTAAAGAAATAGCATATCGTAAAAATGACACAAAGTAAAAAAGTTGTTATTGTGCTCATATGCCTTGAAGAATGAAGACTTTTTACTCCCTCCACTTTGTGCTTAGGCAGGTCATGATAATCCAACAATCGCAATGCGTGCATAATCAGCGGCCTCAATGGTCTCTTTAACATCCAGGATGAGTGTTTTTTCTGCTTCGAGGGCAAGGACAGACGCTGAGGACTCTTGTAATGTCTTGATAGTTTCTAAACCAACGGTAGGAATGTCAAAGCGTGCATCGAAATCGTGCTTGCTGACCTTCATGACGATAATCCCCTCTTTCCCAAGGTTTCCGCCGCGGCGGATGGCTGCATCAGTGCCTTCCAGGGCTTCAACGGCTAAAACGACCTTTTCCTTTATCACAATGCATTGACCAATGCCAAGTCTTGCAATCTCTTTGGCAATGGGCCATCCGAAATGGATGTCTTCCATTTCTGTTTCCGTGGGTTGTTTTTTCGTCAATATACCCTTTTGGGCGAGTAATTGCGGGACATACAGCGTAGAGCTTTGCAATTCTATACCATCTTTTAATAATTCGTCGGCAACTGCCCCAAGCAATGAGTGATCGTCTCTTCTTTTTACGTGTTTATACCAGAGATTAATTGTCCTTAAATCCGGCAGGAAGCGAAGATTTCTCCAGGAAGAGAACATATTGGTCTTTGTAAGTCCACCGGCCATGACGGCCCTGGATACCTGTTCCTGCTTAAATATCTTGATGAGTTTGCCAATCTGTGCGACACCAACCCAGTAAAGTTTTTCTACGTATTGTTCAATTTCCGGGGATGTTTCACCTTCAATCCCAACGGCAATGACAGGTACGTTGTTGGCCCGCGCTCCTTTGGCAAATAATATAGGGAACCGGCCGTTTCCGGCAATCAATCCGAGTTTTTCCATAGGTTATATTTCTTTGTTTTTATTGTTTTTTTGCATACCCTGTGGTGCACCAATACGATCTTCAAGATGCTTTATTCTTTTTTCCAGGGTCTTAATATAATCTCTCATTTCAGGGAGTTTTTCAATGATCACATAGCACCGGCGCATCCGCCGGATAGGAAGTGCTGGTGCGCCGAGATACGTTTCATTGCTTGGTATGTCATTGATAACGCCCGAATATCCGCCAACGGTAACGTTATCCCCGATTTGTATATGTCCCACAACCCCAGCACCACCCGCAAGGGTCACGTGTTTTCCAATCTTGGCTGAACCCGCAATGCCCGCCTGGGACACAATCAGGGTGTTTTCACCTATCTCTACATTGTGCGAAATAACAACCTGGCTATCGATCTTTGTGCCCTTTCGGATAATCGTTTCTCCCAGCACTGCCCGGTTAATGGTTGTGTTTGCTCCAATATCTACGTCATCTTCAATAATGGTGGCGCCAACCTGGGGAATCTTGTAATAACTTTGGCCATCCGGAGCGTATCCAAAGCCACTGCTGCCAATAACAGTATTGCTATGGATAGTTACTCGTTTACCAATGGTGGTATCGCTGTAAATAACGGCATTTGGGTAAATAATCGTGTCGTCGCCAAGAGTACAGCCGTCTCCGATATAAACACACGGATACAATATTACGCGGTTGCCGATACAGGTATTTTTACCTATGGTGACGTATGCGTGAATAGAAACGTCCTGACCAATTACAGATGTTTTGTCTATATTTGCGGAATTATCTATGCCTTTTGTGTAGGTGGGCTTTTTGTACATCAGGAGTTCAACGAGCTTTGCAAATGCAAGATAGGGGTTGTTGCATACCAACAGATTTCCTTTTCCCTTCTGTGAAAGGGACAAGGCACTATCTTTCAATTTTGGTGAAACAATGATGGCCACGGCCTTCGTTTGATGGATTTTTTTTATATATTTATCATTGGATATAAAAGTAATATGTCCCTCATGGGCATCGTCGATGCCCATGACGCCGCAGATCTTTATGGAAGGATCACCAACGACGGTGCCACCTACGTAATCAGAGAGTTCTTGCAGAGTTTTTTCCATCGCACGATACGTTTGTCAAAAAACGGATGATAATTAACGTAATAATTAAAAAACTCCATCCAAGCACGCCGGTAATTATTTTGCTGTCGCCGAACAACCATTCGCGATTTGTTTTTACGTGATCGAAGAAGACTTTATTCTCCTTGATAAGAAATATCCACCCTGCATGGAGTCCGATAGAGAGATACAACGACTTCGTCCGTATATAGGCATAGGACAGTACCACGCCAACAAGGAAGAGACCTATTATCGAAGGCACGATGGTGGTAAAATTTACGATCATATCCTGGAAAGATTGATAAATAACTATAAAACCGATAAACGGTTGAAAGCCGGGTGATACCAGGAATTTTACCTTGAAGAAATGTAATAAAGAGAAAAATAAACTGCTAATCCACACGGCGGATACGGCCTGCATATCAACCAACAGGCTTTGCAGGATGAATCCACGGAAAAATATCTCTTCAATACATCCGACCAGACCCGCAATGAGTAATATTTTCAAAAGTTGAAGGATTACATTGGCAGGGGATATTGCATCTGTTTGGAATATCTGAGTGCCACTGATACAGGTGATGGTAATATAGAAAAGAAACATGCCCGTACTGAGGAGAAACCCCAACTGTAACTGTTTCCACCATCCCTGAACAGGTTTTATTCCAACGGCAACAAAAGAGCCGATCCTCAGCTGTTTTCTCAAGAGGAAAATAAGGAGAATGGCCACGGGCATCATGATACGCCGCATGACCTTGCCGAACTCATAAGTTCCCTGCTTATAGTGGAGCAAATCTTTCATAAAAGGACTTGATGATACCAGGGTATCCAGGAATATCTTTACAATGGGCGCAATGAAGCTGCTTAAGCATAAGGTGAATAAAAACAAGAGGACTATTTTTTTATACTGCTTTATATCGTTCAATGAATTCATGGAGAAATGATAGTGTTGTAAAAAGAAGTTGTCAACTGAAAATAGTTTTTTGCCTGGGACATTGTCTATAATTAAGGTGAGGGTTCTTTTTGTATCTTGACAAAGACAAAGTATAGTTGTAAATTATAGAAACTCAAATTATATAAATTCTTGTGCAGTGCATTTGGAGGAATTAAGACTGTCTACTTCAAATCATGCAATTCCTTTATTTCACCAGAAAATACTTGCCCACGAACTTACCCTCAAACGTCCATACCACGCATTAAAAAAATTAAATCAAACCCTTGCTTCTTCTACCGTTGATCTTAACCCTCACCAGATAGATGCCGCCTTATTTGCCTTCAATTGCCCCCTTTCAAGGGGCGCTATCCTTTGTGACGAGGTTGGTATTGGAAAGACCATCGAAAAAGGACTGATAATAAGCCACCTCTGGGCAGAAGGGAAAAGGAAGATAATTATTGTTGTCCCTGCATCTTTGAGAAAATATCAGAAAACAGATGAGTAATAAAAAAGATTTGTCAGAAAGGGATATATGCACGCAGTTCATCTTGCCGGCGCTGGTAAAGTCCGGATGGGATGTTGCAAAGCAAATCCGAGAAGAGGTCTTTTTCACTGACGGTAGAATTTTTGTCAAAGGCAACAAGACCACCCGTGGCAAAAGAAAGCGTGCTGATTTTATTCTCTACCTTAAGCCGAATATTCCCATAGCTGTTATTGAAGCAAAGGACAACAATCACTCCGTAGGAGCCGGATTACAGCAGGCGTTAAGCTATGCAGAGATACTTGATCTTCCGGTTGCGTTCAGCTCAAACGGTGATGGCTTTGTTCAGCATGATCGCTCTGGTTTCTCTGTGCAAATCGAGAAAGAATTGTCTTTAGGCACCTTCCCTTCTTCGGCAGAGCTTTGGAAGATGTATAAAAAGTATAAGAAGATTGAAACACCCGATCAGGAAGAGATCGCCTCTTTTGATTACTTCTTTGATGGCTCAGGGCGTGCGCCACGCTACTATCAGCAGATAGCTATAAATAGAACGGTTGAAGCAATAGCACGTGGTGAGAACAGAGTTCTTCTTGTAATGGCTACCGGGACGGGGAAAACCTATACCGCTTTTCAGATAATATATCGGCTTTGGAAAAATGGCAGGAAGAAACGGATTCTTTTTTTAGCAGATCGCAATGTGCTTATAGATCAAACCAAGCGCAATGACTTTAAACATTTTAAAGACCGGATGACGGTCATAAAAAAGAAGAAGATTGATAAGGCATTTGAGATATACCTTGCCCTTTATCAAGGGTTAACGAACTATAACGAGGACAAGGACGCATACAAAGAGTTTAGCAGAGATTTTTTTGATCTTGTGGTTGTTGATGAGTGCCATCGCGGAAGCGCGGCCGCTGATAGCGCATGGAGAGCGATACTTGATTATTTTAGTTCCGCGACTCATATCGGCCTGCAACACCCCGGGAAACAAAAGAAATTTCCAATATCGCATACTTCGGTGAACCTATTTATACCTACACCCTGAAACAAGGGATCGAGGACGGTTTTTTAGCTCCTTACAAGGTTATCCGAGTCGGACTTAATACCGACCTTGAAGGATGGCGGCCTGAAGCAGGCAAAAAAGATAAGGATGGCAATGAGATTGAGGATCGTATTTATAACACCAAAGACTTTGATAGAAATTTAGTGATTGATGAG
>JAUPKS010000271.1 GCA_030837315.1 Planctomycetota bacterium | reverse complement strand
TGTATCGTAAAAGGTAACTCCCCGATATTCTTTCATCAATGCAAATGCAATGCTGGTAACATCTTTTGTAATTTTCATTTCCTTAAATTCATATTCAAGCAGAATTCCCAGTATCTTTTCAGCATCTTTTGACCTTTTTATACCCAAAACGTTTCCAACTTCGTAAAGCCAAAGAGACGGAACGACAAACTCGTGCTCTTGTTCTATCCATCCCCGGAGAAGCGCCGTTGCATTATCACGATTGTTTTCTTCGTCTTCCAGCACCCATTTCAGGATTATAGAGGCATCCGGCACAAATATTTTCACGTTTTCCGGTTCCTGTCCTGTTTCAAAAGCTTAACGATTTCTTTTTGTGTAACCTTTGGCCCCCTGGATTTTAATACTACAAGCTTTTCCGTAACCTTTTCTCGCCGTATTCTGAGTAACTCCTTCCGTAACGCCTCATTGATTATCTTGCTTTTCTGTCCGGCTGGCACTAATTCATCCAGTTCCTTACGAATATCTTCTTCTACAAAAAAATTCAATTTTTTAAGTAAGCCCATCTCTTACCTCCATAAAAGACATACAATGTGTACTTATATAATATACATACAACTGAATACTGTCAAGAAACAAATAATCTGCAAATTCGGCAGGTTCACCCACCCGATCTGCCAATCACCGATTTAAAGCTTCAGGCAACAAACCTCAAAACTGAATTGCAATCCCTCAAAAAGAAAAATCTCTTGCCAGGAGGTAGACCGAAGAAACAAAAGCACAAATAAATAGTATCGACCATCGTTATTCCCCGAACGAGGTAACGAACTAAACCTATTGACTTGCATATTCAAAAGATCTAAAAAGACATGCAGCGATGTTGAGACAAATAGAGTCGGGCATTGTCGGTCTCTTCTATCATGTCATTCTTCAATTCTATAATTTCATACCATTCTTATTCTTTTTACGTATCTTTCGTGTTCAATGTAACTGAAAAGAATGAAAAAAGCTTGCAATCTACTGCCTTTTTGCTACAGTACTTTTTTAGTTGAAAAATAGTTAACCTAATAATTGAAGCCGGATACGGCTAAACGCTGATTTACACAGATTTATTTTTTTGTTTTATAGGGGAATCGTTATGCGAAGAAAATATTTATTAGCATCATGTCTTACGGCGTCAATTATAATTCTGACAGGTTGCGCGTCTCTTCAGAAACCTATCGGGCCCCTTGAAATTTTCGTTCCCCACCATTTAGATTCAGAATCTCAAGATGTGAAATATGTACCAAAAATTGAAAGTTTTGTAATTATTTTAGATTCATCAGCATCTATGGAAGACGAATTTACCGGTACCGTTAATAAAGGGCATCCCAAATTTACCGTGGCTAAAGACATTTTAACGAGAATGAATAATACCCTGCCTGAAATCGATATCAATAGCGCCCTTGTAACATTCGGACATGGATTTTTTAAACCATTAGACAAAACATTTATTGTTTATGAACTCACGAAACACTCACGAGGTATTTTAGAAAATGCGTTAAACGGGGCAACGACCCCCCAGGGCTGCAGTCCTGCTGGTGATGCCATCAAAGATGCAAGGAACCTGTTACTGACGTCAGGCGGTCAAAATGCGGTAATACTTGTCAGTGACGGTGAACAGTTAATCGGAAGTCCCCTGTCTAAGGCACAGGATTTAAAAGAAATGTACGGAGACAGGATATGCCTTTACACCATTTTTGTGGGAAATACTGCCGAAGGAGAAGAGGCACTCAGAGAGCTTGCACGAGAGGTAAAATGTGGTTTTTCGGTAACTGTTGATGAGATTGCGTCTAGTGACAACATGGTGGATTTTGTAGAAAAGGTATTTTTGACCGCTGTACCAAAACAAGTTAGTGATATTGATAGTGACGGTGATGGTGTTTACGACAAAGATGATGAATGCCCGGATACCCCGAAAGGGGCCATTGTTGATTCCAGAGGATGCTGGGTAGTAAAAGGAGTCACTTTTGATTATAAGAAATGGGATATTAAAGAGGCGTTTAACTCGAATCTCAGCAATATTGTCGATATTTTGCAAAAAAATCCGGATATGAGCATAAGGATAGAGGGACATACGGATAATATCGGCTCAATGAAATACAATATAGACCTCTCCCAAAAAAGAGCCCAGGCGGTAAAGAATTATTTGGTCGAGAAAGGTATCAATGAATCACGTGTCTCCGTCATGGGTTTTGGATTTAAAAAGCCTATTGCTCCTAATGACACCGAAGAAGGCCGCGCCCTGAACAGAAGGGCTGAGATTGTGCCCATAAAATAGGGAAAAAACCAGTTCTTTTCCGGTATGCTCATTCAATTAGGCTGCCTTTGGCAGCAACTTTTAAAGCGCCCTTCCAGAAAAAGTACCCGGGGGTGTGTTACAGCAAAGTTACACACCCCTTTATCGTTCGACTGAGCTCACGACGAAGTCCCCTCTTTTTAGCGGGGAATCACAAAAGATTGAATTCCTTAACACGAAATATGTTGACTTGTTTCTCGCAGGTGAACCCTATAGAGTGGTCTACTGTAAGACTATAGGTGTCCTACGTCAATTTGTTTTTGCGTTTACAGCGTAGCGTATGGGTGCCCCATTTCTACCCTTATTTTGTTGCCTCTATCCGCCCTAAAATATTTCCGGGCATTTCCCTGATTTACAGAGACTTCCAGAAAATCAGCGCTTCCAAAGAGGACGAGTGGTTCTCCTGGCTTTACATCCATGTAGGTTTTACTCAATCCTATGATTTTCTTTCTTCCTATGGCTGTTTCTATAGTATCGCGTTGAGAAACTATCTTTTCTTTAGAAGTTTTCTTAATTGCGTCTGGCTTCTGCCATCTGCTCCCTGACCCCAGCCCCCTATTTAGGCTATGGTTGCGCTCAAAATGCACTATGTCTTCTCTTTTAATATTGGTAATAAGGTTCCCAAATCTGTCTATATAAATAATCTGGCCGTCTAATTGCCCTGTCTTTTTTGCCTCAGGCCTCGGTATATTCAGTTGTTTCAGCTGATTGATTTTGAAACCTAATTGTCGTGGTTTTGTACCAAGAGACAGATATGCTGCAACAGGCGCAAAGACGTCCCGCCCATGAAAGGTATTGCTGAAAGATGGTAAGAAATATCTATCGTTTGTTACCCGAACAATGCTTTTCGGCCTTTCTTCCTGAACAATAAAACTGAGAAGTCCATTATCAGGCACAAGGAAGAGATGATCCCGGATTTCAACACACACGATGTCTCTCTGGCTTCCAACGCCTGGGTCTACAACGGCTACATGAATAGTGCCTTTAGGAAAGTATCTATACGCTGTAGAGAGAAGAAAGGCACCGTTGAATATGTCTTGTGGCGGGATATTATGGCAGATGTCGATAATATTTGGCAGAGGATTGATGCCCGCTATCACACCCTTCATAATACCCACGTATGCGTCCTGACTGCCAAAGTCCGTCAGTAATGTGATTATCCGTGATCGACACATCAATAGATGGTCTCCAGCAAGGGTTATTTTCCATCCTTTTTCGGACTGATGACGGGCTGTTCTCCAAAAAAAACGGACAGTATGTCCAGCAACGACCCAATGCTGGACACAACACTCGGGACATAACCAGTCTCCAAGCTCTATGCACAAGCGTTCGCCCTTGTGACGAGCACATATCTCACAATATACCATTTACCAAAACAATTTGAAGTAAAATTACTACGACAACGAAAAATGACGAAACACGTATTTTAAATTTATTTTTTTATTTGCTTTACTATATATTCTTTGATAGCATATGCAGAATGTTTGGTTGTATTGTAAAGTCATATTATATAGTGGTGTTATATTAAGGCTGCAAGGTTTACAACCCTGTAGCCTTTTTTTATTTCGAAAATTTTTATACATTGAGAGGGGGTGATTTTAAAATGGCAACTGGAACAGTAAAGTGGTTCAATGACAAAAAGGGATTTGGTTTTATCTCCCAGGATGACGGTCAGGATGTTTTTGTACATCAAACCTCAATCCAAGGTGAGGGGTTTAGAACCCTTGCAGAGGGCGATAAGGTAGAGTTCGAGGTCATAAAGGACCAGAAAGGCTACAAAGCCACAAACGTCGTCAAATTATAAGTTTATGAAAAAGCTCACTCTTATATTTTAAAGTATAATCAATTGCAATGGATCAGGTGTATAAAAATATGGAGTAGTCACTTAAATTATCGTTATAATTGCGACATGAAAACCCCAATACCGGTAAAATGGTATTGGGGTTTTTTGTTTGATGTGAAAAGGACGGTTTGTTTTATTCGGATGTTCGGATGTAAGGTGTTTATCGTTAAATTAGTAGTCCTCACATGGATTGTGCCTGCTACCAGCAGAACCACAGAGACAAAATAAAAATTCCTATAATTCAAGCTTGATACATCTTTTGATTCATGAAGGGAAAACCATGTGTTACTTTTTCAACCATCGTGCGGCGTCCTTTGCCCAATACGTCAGGATCATATCAGCACCGGCACGTTTTATTCCTGTCAAAATTTCCAGGGCAACGCGCTTTTCATCAATCCAACCCTTTTCTGCAGCTGCCTTCACGATAGAAAACTCACCACTTACATTATAGGCTGCAACAGGATGATCGAATGAATCCTTTATTCTGCGGATGATATCGAGATAGGCCAGAGCCGGTTTTACCATAACGATATCTGCACCCTCTTCAATATCCAGGGATACTTCACGTAAAGCCTCTATCGCGTTGTGTGGGTCCATTTGGTAAGATGAGCGATCGCCAAATCCCGGTGTGGATTCGGCGGCCTCACGGAAGGGCCCATAAAACCCGGAGGAGTATTTTGCAGAATACGCCATGATTGGGATATGGTCAAAGCCGTTTTCATCAAGTCCATCACGAATTGCCCCTACCCGGCCATCCATCATATCGCTGGGTGCGACGATATCTGCCCCTGCCTTTGCATGCGAAACAGACTCTTTTACCAGAAGTTCTAAAGTCATATCGTTATCTACTTCAAAATGACCTGTCTTATCGTCTCTTCTGACAAATCCACAGTGTCCGTGGTCGGTGTACTCACACATACAGACGTCTGTGATTACGAGAATATTTTTTACTGCTTTTTTTATGGCGATAATGGCCTCTTGAATAATGCCTTCATCTGCATAGGCGCCGGAACCCATCTCGTCCTTTTTCTCTGGAATTCCGAAAAGGATGATGCCGGGGATTCCAAGTCCTTCCAATTCCTTTGCCTCTTCAGTAATCTTGTCAACGGACATCTGGTAATTTCCCGGCATGGAGGGTATCAGTTGTTTAATGCCTTTTCCAGGCCGGACGAAGAGTGGCATAATAAGGTCATCAATGGAAAGATGCGTTTCCCGCACCAATCTCCTAATATTTTCATTCTGGCGTAACCGGCGTAGCCGCTGTTTTGGAAAGCCCATATTATTTCCCTTATAAAATGTTTATAGAATTATAGTTAAGATATGATAATATCTTATCACCTGCATATTTGACTTCAATAAAAATAATTGCTAGAATTCCCTGGTTTCGTGTTGTTATAGATAAAGGTAATAGTTGTAAGTTGTAAATCCACGACGCAAAGCAACAACCTACAACTTTCAATCTCCAACAGGCAACAGGCAAGTTTTAATTATTTCTAAAATACTTATTATAAAAGAAGTTTTTTCATGAATATATCCAAAGATAAATCCATGTTATTATTTCAGGACTTGATAGAACTCATGCGGAAGTTGCGCAGTAAGGACGGATGCCCGTGGGATAAAGAACAGAGCCATGCATCGTTAAAACCGCACCTGGTAGAAGAAACTTACGAAGTAATAGATGCAATAGATTCCGGAGACCCTGATAAAATCAAGGAAGAACTGGCAGATCTCTTTTTTCATATTGTTTTTCACTGTCAGATTGCGAAGGAAAAGGGGGCATTTGATATCGGTGATGTAATGGCGCTCTGTCTTGATAAAATGACACGCCGGCATCCCCATGTCTTTGGAGATGCCTCTGCTGCTACCCCCGAAGAGGTCATTCGTCAATGGGAGGAGATCAAGAAGAAGGAAAAAGGCAACGAAGACAGAAAATCTGTCGTTGATGGGCTGCCCAGACATCTCCCCGCCCTCCAAAAGGCACAAAAACTACAAAAGAAGGTAGCCAAGGTAGGTTTTGACTGGACAAATATCCAGGACGTGATTGCTAAGGTAGACGAAGAACTCGGAGAGGTCAAGGAGGCGATACAGGAAAATAAACCGGAAAATATTGAAGAAGAGGTGGGAGATCTCTTGTTTTCTGTCGTTAACCTTGCCCGATTCCTGAAGCTCGATACAGAGAACGTGCTTCACAAGACCATCTATAAGTTTGTCGACCGATTTAAAAGGGTTGAGACGGAACTTGCATCCATGGGAAAAGATATTGAAAAATGCACCTTGGAAGAGATGGATACTGTTTGGAATAAGGTAAAGGAAGAGATTAAAAAATCGTAATATTTACAATAAAACAGATAGTATAGTTTTTAAAATACAGGATGTTTACCACCGTAAGGGAAACCGTATGAGTATATCCGTAGAAAACAGCGGAGAGACGATACATCATGTTATACAAAAGGCGTTACTCCAGCGGCGATATGAATTGCTTGAACCTGAGGCAAAGGAACTCATTGAAACATTTGGTATAAAAACCACCAGGCGTATCGTTGCATCTTCTCGTGCAGATGCAATTCGTGCTGCGGTATCTCTTGGATATCCCGTGGTTCTCAAGATTATTTCTCCGGATATTAGCCATAAAACCGATGTGGGAGGCGTAAGGCTTGGCATAAAAGATGAAGAAGGCGTTATGGCTGCATACGATGAAATTATAAGAAACGTACATACGAAACAACCCGATGTAAGGATTCATGGAATTCTTGTCGAAGAAATGGCAACGCCTTCTACTGAAGTTATTGTGGGTGGACTGCGAGATACTCAATTTGGTCCGGCTGTGATGTTTGGGCTGGGGGGCATTTTTGTTGAGGTTTTTAAAGACGTGTCCTTCCGCATCGCTCCCGTAACGGAATATGAGGCACTTGATATGATTCATGATGTAAAGGGATCGATGATTTTAAAGGGCTTTAGAAATATGAAAGCGCTGGATATTTCCGCATTAGTCAAAACCATTATACAGGTATCAGGTATTATGGTTTCCGAAGGAAATATCAAGGAAATAGACCTGAATCCCGTCTTTGTTTATCCGAAAGGTATAATTGCCGTGGATGCAAGGATTGTTCTGCATCAATTAACCCAGTAAAAGCGTACATACATTCACAAAAATAGGAATATATACGTGAAATTAAAAGAAACTGCATTTACCGTAAGGGCTGAACGCGCCATCCTTTTCCGGGTCATGCTATCTGAGGATCGTAATAATGGGGAAGCCCCGTTGGAAGAACTCAGGCGACTAGCCGAGACTGCGGGTGCAACCATTGTCCAGATGGTAGTTCAAAAAAGGGTAACTATCGATCCCGTTTATTATATTGGGAAGGGAAAGGCTTCAGAATTATCAGCGATTGCAAAGGAACTGGACGCCGATGTGCTTATCTGCGATGACGACCTTACTCCGGCTCAGGTGAGAAATCTGGAAAAGGTTATCGAAAAAAAAGTGATTGACAGGAGTGAATTAATCCTGGACATATTTGCCACCCGTGCAAAGACATTTCAGGCAAAGCTTCAGGTGGAGTTAGCTCAATTAGAGTACACGAGACCACGATTAAAGAGGATGTGGACGCACCTCTCCAGGATTGAGGGTGGTATTGGAACCAGGGGGCCTGGTGAAAAGCAATTGGAAGTTGATAAGCGCATCGTGTCAAGAAAGATTCACGACCTGAGAAAAAAGTTGCATGAGGTCGAAAAGAGACAGGAACGGTTAGTTGCCTCGCGAAAGGAATTCTTTACAGTGTCCATTGTGGGATATACGAATGCCGGGAAGTCAACCTTGATGAATGCCCTGACGGAGATTGATACCTTTGTAGAGGACAAACTCTTTGCAACGCTTGACACCAAAACAAGCATCTGTAAATTGGAAAACGGAAAAAAGGTTTTGATGAGTGATACCGTAGGTTTTATCCAGAAATTACCCCACCATCTCGTTTCATCGTTTAAGGCGACCCTTGAAGAAGCCCGACACGCCGACCTCCTGCTTCATGTTGCTGATATGAGTTCCCCTCTCGTTCACAAACAAATTGAGGCGGTGAATGCTGTGTTGAAGGAATTAGGATGCGATAAAAAAGCGCCGATTATGGTATTGAATAAAATAGACGCCATAAAAGAAGATGCCATTATCCCTTTACTTCAGAGTCGTTATAAGGATTGTATTTTGATCTCCGCGAAGACACACCAGGGCATACAAGACCTGAAACGCAGGATTGAGAAAATGCTCGAAAGAAGCTTTATGGATGTAGAGCTTACCTGTAGCACAGGCAATGGGAAATTAATTGCATATCTTCATGAACATGCACGTATTTTAAGTAGTCGTTTTGGCGAACAGCGGGTAACATTTCGACTGCTTATGGAAGAAAAGCTCATGCATAAATTGCGTATGCTGGATGATACTATTCAGATAAAAGAAACCACCGATTCGGATTGAACCTTTTGTAATTGCTTTCCAAAATACAGCATTCCCAGATTTTTTTCAATTGACAGCATTTACCACAAGGGTATAATGCGAAAAATGAAAACGAATATTGGGTTATTGCATATATCCTTAATAAATAAAGCCCATACTTCGAGCCAGACGTTAAATCAATTGCCATGTTTTTGATTTTGAAATCTTTTACAAGATGACTTCCTAAACATCGGATATTCGCTCTGAACCCTGAGGTTATATTCATGACTAAAGGCACGACACTTGGTTCAACCCTGCTCCTCCTCTCCTTAAATCTTTTTCTGTTCAGTTTCCTTTCTTTTCATTCATCAGAAACTTTTGCCGAAGGTACTGATACATCCTCGATTGAGATCAGGGAAACAATTCAATCCACGGAGACCTTATCCGACATCAAAGAAAAACATACCCACGGCATAGAAGTCGCCCTTGAAGAAGGAATTGCAACAGAGGCCATCTGGTTTGGGCTTAATAAAGAGGTAACCATTGCAACAAGGCATGAAACCCCGGCCAGCAAGGCACCCAGTGTTGTTACCGTGATTACAGCCGAAGAGATTAAGCATTTAGGATACCGCACCTTTGTGGAAATTCTGAGAACGGTACCCGGATTTGAAATTTTAAAGAAGGGGGACTTGGGGGAGGTATTTCCCGCCGTAAGGGGTTTTGCAGGTTCAGAGAAAGTAAGGGTGATGCTCGATGGTCACCTGGTAAATAGTCCTCGCACGGGTAGCGCCTTTCATGTGTTTGACGATTTTCCTGTAGAAAATATAAAGA
>JAUPKS010000270.1 GCA_030837315.1 Planctomycetota bacterium | reverse complement strand
TACAACGGCAATTTGTTGCGGTCTCAAAAACCTCTGACCCGTTAGGTTCATATAACATCTACAACGGCGACGTCAACTTTAAAAATAACAATGATTTCTGGGACTTCCCGCAACTCGGTGTTGACAATAAATCGATTATCATTACAGCAAATATTTTTGGAAGGGTGTCGTACCGGGAAACCAGGATGGTTGTGGCTGATAAATTCAGGCTTTACAATGGCTTGAGCGCTAGCATCAAACTTTTTACTGGTCTTGATGGTACGCTCGCACCTCCCATTGTATTGGACAATAACAACAAGACATTCCTGGTCGTAGCAGCTTTGAGCGGTATCATAAAGAAGTACACATTAACATATCCCGGCGGTGTTCCCAACCTGACTTCGTCCATCATAACAGTGCCGGCATATAGTGTTCCACCTAATGCAGAACAACCGGGTACCGCTGAAACGCTTGATACGAGCGACCTCCGCTTCGTTAACGCGAGCGCGCAGGTCGGCGATTCGCTCTGGCAGGTGCATACGATAAACGTCAAGGGCTTACCAAAGCCGAAATTTTATGAATTCAACACTGCCACCAATACGGTCATTCAGAGCGGGATAATCTCCGCATCAGCAACATCGAATGACTGGAATGCCTCGATTGCAGCAAACGCCAATAATGATGTTTACGTAACGTGGTCATCCACTGATCCAAGCGCTGGCGTGAACGCACAGGTAAGATTCTCAGGCCGACTGCATACTGACCCTATTGGCGCCATTTCAAGCGGCAGTGTACTGTTCACAAGTCCAGCCTTCTATAATCCTTCAAGTGATAATCCTGAACGATGGGGCGATTACTCGGCAGTGACGGTAGACCCAAAAGACCCGTTAAGAGCGTGGATTGTCAACGAAAAGATTGACAGTGCCACCGGATGGGGGAGCCGTATTGGTGAAATTGGCTTCTAAAAATGAGCGCTGAAATTATTCAGCGTTTAATATGATCAACGAAGGGACAGTTACAGATGTCCCTTTGTTTTTTTAAACGTAAAATATCAACTGCCTGTTTCCTTTTGAGGAGGAAATATAAGCACCTATGAAGGCAATACTATTTGATATGGACGGGGTACTTGTGGATTCTATGTCCTATCACGCAGCGGCATGGGATATGACGCTGAAAACGGTGGGTATTAGCATTGATAAAAAAATCATCTACGAGATTGAAGGCGCAAATTACCGGCAGGTGATTGATATCATATCAAGACAATTTGGCCGTATTCTAACGGAACAGGAAATACAAGAGATTGGTCGTAAAAAATTGGCGATCTTCGAGCAGATAGAACGCGTAAAACCCTTCGATGGTATACAAGAGCTCCTCGAAACACTCAAGCCAAAGTATAAGCTTGCAGTCGTCTCTGGCTCTAACCGGAGGACAGTACATATAACAATAAACACCTTCTTCCCGGACACCTTCCAGGTGATTATTCATGGAGAAGACACCAAAATAAGCAAGCCTTCACCTGTGCCTTATCTGAAAGCTATCGAGAGACTTGGTATAGCAAAGGACCAATGTCTTGTCATAGAAAACGCCCCACTTGGCATACGCTCAGCAAAAAGCGCAGGCTTGCGATGCCTAGCCGTCACCACGTACCTTGATAAAGAGTGCCTGAAAGAAGCAGATATAATCGTATACAACCACAGGGAAATAGGAAAATATATCCAGCAAGAATCAGCACGTGAGGATGAAAAAGCGAAGGGTACTTAAACAAAACAGTAAGGTTGATTTTGCGTTAATTATTTTCTCGAAACAAAAGATTCAACGAGAAGGATGCAAAGGGCGAGAAATAGAAGGGATCCCCAAAGAGTCTTTTTGGCTTCTCCCAGGAGCACATCGGGGCCTTCACCCGTATGAGAGGTTGTTATTGTAAGGTTTGTGCCACCCATGAAGGCAGAAATTTCTTTTTGATCTATTTTATCAAGATTAGATTCAGTAGCATTTACATTTACCGGAAATTTTTGGGGCAACTGCGGATGCGATTTCCCGCCTGCGGTAACTGCATAAATCCCCGGAATGGTTGTCTCGTTGTATTCAAATGATCTTTCATTGTCAATGAATCGTGGTTGTACGATAGTTTGTGTACCTTCCGGGTTGGTTATTTCGATGGTGTTCATATCGTAGGGACAGGGAAATTGCCAACCATGATTGACCAGGATTTCCTTATGTACCTCTTCCGTCATACTACCAGATACATATCTACACAGCTGTTGCATGAGCGGAAGGAAAAAGGGTTTTACGGGTAGATCAGTCCAGTCTCTATCGATCGACGATGTAAAGAGCACCGCCTTTCCGCGTTCGATTTGCCGTTCAATAAGGGCGGGTGTATCATCGGAAAAGGAAAGTACCGTTTTGCAATTCCCCAAGGGCGTTGGGTCAATATAAAACATCCGATAAAATTTTACTGACGACAATGTATGCATTTGGGTTTCAGACAAGATGCGTACAACTGGGTGTATAGGTTCTGAGGTCTTCAGGTGAAGGGGCTGTTCTTCCGATAGCGGGCTATCACTGGAAAATGTCCGTGTCGTGTGGAGCCGGTGAGGAAGAAGTGCGCTCAATGCATTATTGTAGTAAACGGCATCCACCTTATTGCCCAGTGAAAAAATGACCGATCCACCCTCTTTTACGAACTTTTCCAGTTCCTGGATTTTTTCGGATGGTACAGTTTCAACATTACACAAGAAGACAATATTGAAATCGGCAAAGGCAAAGTTATTGACTTCCTGTATAGAACATATCACCGGTTTGATTGGGGACACATGTTCACGTCCGGGATTTAATGCTTTCTCAAGATAGAAAGTTTCACTCTCATAAATATTTGTTTTGGGGTCACCGTCAATCAGTAGGGTATCGAGTTTATGTGACGTATTTATCGTGAAATATCGCTTATTGTCTGCGCTTAAATTATCCCCGGCAATTTCGACCCAACCTGTATGGTCTTTCCCCTTCTCCACCGTAAAGAAAAATTCCTTTGATTCCGATGCGTAGGCATCAATATTGAAAAATCCCTGGGTTACTCTTTTCCCATCGAGCAACACTTGTACCAGGACATCCTTGGCCCGTACCGGTGAAAAATTGGATATCGTTACCTTGATTTGACCTTCTGCATTCCTCTCTAATATATCCAGTCGGGGCTCAACCCTGGTGATGGCTATATTTTTTAGCGTCTTGCCTTCCGATATATCTATGATATGAACCTTAGACACATGTCTTCGTAATTTTTCATGTCCGCTCTTGAACCAACTGGGGTCCCACCCATTTCGTGTCAGGTCGGTGAGCAAAAATATTCTTTTTACCGGCGACTTGGCGGTGGTTAAAACTTCGACTGCTGTATCCAATGCAGTCGCAATATGAGTGGTTACAAAACCGGGCTGTAATAGTTCTATGGAGTTTAAGATATGTTTTTTATCATAATCGAGTTCTGGCAGCACTTGTAATGCTATGCCAGAGCACCCAATTATCACGGCATCATCGTCTTTCGTGAGGGTATCAACGATCCTCTTTGCAACCGTTTTAGCAGATATAAAAAACGACTCGTGACGGTCTGCATACTGCATACTGTAAGAGTCATCTATTATTATAACGTTGCTGGTAGGAATGTTTTTTTCCGCAGTACCACTGCCAAGATTTTTTATAAGGGGCCTGGCAAGGGCTATAGCAAGGAAGACGAGCAGAGAAGTCCTCAGGATTAAAAGGATCAGTTGGCGAAGTTTGAATTTTACGTAAATGCGTTTGTTAGTTTCTAATATAAAGTCGATGGCTGCAAACTTATGCGAGACTGCCTTTTTCTTGTTTATGAGATGGATGATGATGGGGATGCTTGCACCCAGGATACCCAATAACAAAATAGGGTTAAGAAAGGAGAGCATACTTATAAAAGTTAAAAATCAAAGATGAAAATCAAGGATAAAAAACTAAAATACCTATCAATTATTTTACATCAACTCTTCTGGATTGAACGCAGGGAACTTTCTCTTCTTGCAAGAAACTTGATTAATGCCTGATCTAACGGTGTCGATGAGTTAATAAGCCAGTAATCTATCTGATTTTCAAAGCAGGATTGCTTGAATGTTTCAACAAAGTGGTTAATCTCAGAAAGATATCGGTTCTTAATGGATTTAGGGTCTGCCAGAATACGCCTGTCATCTTCCATAGATTCAAAAAAAGTAATCGTTTCGAAAGGAAAAGTCAGTTCGTAGGGATCGAGTATCTGAAATAAGATAATCTCGTTTTTCTTGAACTGGAAATATTTTAATTGACGGACTATTTTTTTTGTGTCGTCAAAAAAATCAGATATGATAATGATTAATGACCGGCGGCCAATCTTTTCGATAAATTCATTGAGTATGACACCGGCATTTGATTTTCCCGTAGTCTTTGATTCCGCCAGTACATTCAGGATGGCATGGAGATGTGTAAGGCGGGATCTCGGGGGTATGTATTGAAGTACCCTGTCGCTAAAACTGACAAACCCGACAAGGTCTGATTGCTTTAATAATAAATAGGATAATGAAGCCGCAAGGGTAGCGGCATATTCAAACTTGCTGACACCCGTTGATTTATATCCCATTGACCCGCTGGTATCGAGGAATACAAAACACTTGAGATTCGTTTCCTCCTCGAATTGCTTGACGTAATATTTGTCGGTCTTCGCCAGGACCTTCCAGTCAATGTGTTTTATCTCGTTGCCTGGAGAATATTCTTTGTGTTCCAGGAATTCGATACTGGAACCCTTGTAAGGACTTTTGTGAATGCCCGACAATGCCCCGTCCACAACAAGTCTTGCACGTAATTCCATGTTGGCGATCTTTGATAGCGTTACAGGATCAAAAGGATTCTCTGCCATAAAACTAATTTTGTCTTATCAAACTAATCTGCCGAGGAATCACATGAGGTATTTTTTTCAAAACGCATATCTATTTTGAGTGTTCTTTTATGGTGTCGAGTAATTGGTCGATAACGTGCAAGGATGTTTTCCCCTCGGCCTCGGCGTTGAAATTCGTGATAATGCGGTGTTGTAAGATCGGTTTGGCAATTGCCCGCACATCGTTGCAGGTAGCTGCGTACCGGCCATCAAGTAACGCACGCGCCTTACCGCCGAGAATAAGAAACTGGGAGGCACGGGGACCAGCCCCCCAGCTAATCCATTTTTTTATAAAGTCAGGAGCACTGGAGTCCGCTGGTCTTGATCCACGAACTAATCTGATGGCATATTCAAGCACATGATCGGAGACAGGTACCCTGGTAACTAAGTCTTGAAGGTTCATTATTTCTTCGGGACTAAACACCTTATCTACTATTGGCTTAAAAGCGGATGTTGTGGTTCGTACAATTTCGATTTCTTCTTCCTTGGAGGGATATTGGACATCAATTTGAAACATAAACCGGTCCAATTGTGCCTCAGGTAAGGGATATGTCCCCTCCTGTTCGATAGGATTTTGTGTAGCGAAGACAATAAAAGGCAGATCGAGGACATAAGTGGTCCCGCTGGCAGTGACTTTATACTCCTGCATTGACTGAAGCAACGCTGCTTGTGTTTTCGGTGGTGTACGGTTGATTTCATCAGCAAGGAGAATATTGGAAAAGATCGGGCCCTTAATAAACTTAAAAAATCTTTTTCCCGTGGCATGATCTTGTTCTAAGATATCTGTTCCGGTAATATCAGCGGGCATGAGATCGGGAGTAAACTGGATACGGTTAAACTTCAGATTTAAAACATCTGCTAGGGTACTGACAAGGAGCGTTTTGGCAAGTCCAGGCACCCCCACAAAAAGACAATGTCCTTTGCAAAAGAGTGCGATAAGGAGAGAGTCAATAACTTCTTCCTGTCCTATAATGACCTTTGCAATTTCTTTTTTTATCTTATGACGTCCGTTTACTATCTTTTCAATAGCTTGACGGTCTGTCTTTTCGGTTTCAGTGGGAGTCATAATAAATAACAAATTTAAAGAGAGCGCCGGTGTTGAAGCTGCTCAGATAAGCCCAAAACTGAGCGAATTGCTACCAAGGCTTTTCCCCAACACCGACGTAATGCTATTTCTACCAAAAATTAGACTATTTGTGAACGAAAATTTTAAAAATGTGAAATTAAAGAGCAAAATGAAGCGGTAAGAGAAATCACTCACTGTGGCTGAAATAGGCCAGTAGGTCTGGTATTTCGAAAAGATATTATAAATCCCGTTCCTGAAGTATATTATGTAAAAAAAGGATTAATCCGTGGAGAATACTATGCAATGCCAATGCTTTAAATTGATTGTGTCGACTATGGGATATAACTGATTAATAATAAGTTATATCTATTTGTTGTAAATAAACATAAATACTGATTTAGTATAGTATATAATGGCTTGTTAAACGATAATAATTTGTTATTGGAATAACAATTGCGCCTTTTCGATTAGTTTAGACGTAACAGTTTAGCTATATTCCATATGTCATGACGTAATATTTTTTCCTTTTCAGATAGTATGTTAGAATGAAAACATATCGGAAGGAGGTGTGAAGATAGAAAAAGTATAAAAATAATTTATCTAAATATTGTTGTAATTAATTTGTATACAAGGTAGTATTTTGGGAGGAGGGGCTAGATTTATGAAGTTTTTTTCTAATAAAATAGTAATGAGTGTGTGGTTAATGTTGATAACCCTTGGGATATTTACCTTAGGCCTGGGGATTGTTGACGCTGGTGATCCAAATGGTTCTGCTACATATTCAGACAGTATCGGCGGGTTGAAATATTCTATAAATTTTACCTGGACATTAGTCGCTGCTTTTTTAGTATTTAGCATGCAGGCGGGATTTGCCTTTTTAGGTGGCTTTTTAAAACAAAAGAATATGCTGGGTTATCTGGCTCATTGCCTTATCGATGGCACATTGGGTGCAATTGTTTTTTTCCTTTTTGGCTTTGCCTTGATGTTTGGTGGTTCTAAACTTTGCCCAGGACTTGATAGTGGCAATGCGTTTGTTGGATGGGACGGATTCTTCCTTTGCGGCGATTCGTATGATGTTCAAACGATTATGTTCTGGCTCTTCCAGATGGTGTTTGCAACGAAAACTGTTACAATTATCGCAGGCGCTGTTGCGGCGAGGATGAAATTTGTGCCATATCTTATTTATAGCATTTTGATGTGTGGTATAATTTATCCTATTTATGGACACTGGGTGTGGGGTGGTGGATGGTTGAGCACACTTCCCTTCGGGGCAGGAGTTA
>JAUPKS010000269.1 GCA_030837315.1 Planctomycetota bacterium | reverse complement strand
CAATTTAGTCAATATGTAGTATACGTTAAAGATTGTAATTGCATTCTCGGACAGCCTGTTTAATCTTGATATAAGATTATGCGTGTGATAAATTCTGCAGCATGGCAAGACCATTAAGGATAGAATTTGACGGAGCGCTTTACCACGTTACATCAAGAGGCAACGCAAGAGCACCCATTTTTATTGCTGATACAAATCGTGTCCTGTTTCTTGATATATTAAAGAATACCTGCGACCGCTTTAACTGGCTCCGTCATGCATATTGTCTCATGGATAATCATTACCACCTGGTAATAGAAACGCCGGACGGAAACCTTTCAAAAGGGATTTTGTAAAGAAATTGACCAAGTAATAAAAGGGCAAGAAGAGATTGAAGAAATTCCAAGACATCAGGGATTCGTTGGAAGACCTTGTCTGGAAAACTCGCTAATAAGAAGACAAGAACTAAGAGACGAGAAGGAAACGTAAAAATAGTGGAATCGTTTGGAAAGTACGGTTATAGCCAGTGGGAAGTGGCTGATTATCTGGGGCTGCATTATTCAACCATAAGCAGACTGTTAAAAAAGAATCCGCTTTCATAATAAATATTAAAGACCTGCCCCCTTTTGCCGTGTACAAAACACAAAAAACCCCTTTTCTCAACGAACTAAATCTCACATTGATACGGGGTAAATTTGTTTATGTCTCAATCATCTCGACATTTGTCCGTGGGACAGTGGCTGTGGAACCATCGGGAAATTCGACATCGAGGACGCGGACTGTAGCCTCGGTTTCTATGGTTTTTGGGGAAAAGGGGAGCGCCTTGATCTTGCCAATCCTTCCGAAATAGGGTACCCGGATGACCCTCACAGGGTCTCCAACTTCCATGCCTCTATTGATGGGTTTTTCCATCTCTTCTCCGGAGGCCTTTCCTAAATAGGGTATAATAATTTCCGGTCTCACGACACCCGCGCGAATCTGGGTAGCGCCATTCATGGAAGTTTTGGCGCCTGAGCGGGATTTTAAAAGTTCGAACGTCCTTTGCGCCATGTGTATCTGGCCAAAACCTTCTGTGATAATGAGGGTGATACCAATTTCTTCTGAGCCCGTGATGGCAACTCCCAGGTCATATCCGAGGAGTTTTCTGAGGTCTTCATCATCGAACCCACCGACAATGATACCCTTGACGCCAACCTTCTTTGCCTTGTCAATAACATCGTGCTGGATAAATGCCCCACCCACAATGATCTTGTCCTTGTGGATTGGTTGGATGCGCTCCGCTGTAAGTATGTCACCAGGCTTGTCAACGGCAATAGCAAGTTCACCCACGGTTTCGCCCCCCACGCCAAAGATGCCCTGAATAAAGGTAGCCGTTGTCTCCATAACGACGCCCTCTTTTTCTGTGACTTCTATGACGGCGCCGTCTATATAAGCAAACACCTGAATTGGCCTGGGGGATTCACGCAAAAGGACTTGTCCCGTCACATTCGATATGGTTTCAATCGTGCCGGTAATAGGCGAGAGCAGGACGGTCTTTAACATTTTAACCCATGGCTTGGTTTCAGCAATGATTTCGTCTTTCTGAACGAGGTCACCTTCCTTTTTCAGCATGTATTCCCTGAGATCCTTGGACTGAATACCTAACCGATTCACGGCATTGATGGCGTGTACCTTGCCGGGCAAATAGGTTTTAGCCACAATGTCCTCAGCCTTGAGGGCATCGCCCTTTTTGACGACAACGTCACCCAACAAAGGCAGGATACGATGACTTGCAACCTTTGTCCTCTCAGATATACGTAAACCTGGGGTATAAGCGTGGGTCATAGGTACAATTAAAAATATTTGTTCGGGATTTATTTTCGCAACAGAATTACATTTTCATCGTAATCTCAAATTTTTGTAGCTTTCAGAATTTGTCAATTGCTCATGGCCAGTGGCCTGCGGCTTAGTATTTTGCAAAAAATATTTTGACGGGGAAATATCCACCCCCTAACCCCCCGCCAGCGGGGGACAACGCCCGCGCTGCACGTTCCAACTCGTTTGGGCTAGGATTTCCTAGTCTGGATATGCGTCAATGGCCTTAGCCCATCGTTGAACCTGTTCCACCCTTGATACCTTCTCCTTTGCCAATGTTATGGGTCTTCCGCGGGCATCAATGACGATACCCACAACTCCACCAAAAACCTTTTTTGTAACCGGTTTTCCCCTGCCTGCGCCGACATCAAAATTCTTTACGGGTACAACCTCGATTTCCGCTGATTGATCGATCCCCAATGGAAATACAAGCAAGTCGCCATACGGAAGAGATTCCTCTATCTTTTTCCCATCAGGCATCGTAATCTTGTATGAAATACATTTTTCTTTAAATTTTCCAATACTCCCTTTCACAAGAGAAACACATGTGCCCAGATGGATCAGGCAATCCTTTACAAATACCTCTGTGGCAGCCTGTTCGTTTACCGTCGAAAGGACACCCAGGTGCGGCATCATGAAAATACTATCGACGGCGAGTCTCGTGATACCCTCTGGTTGGAAAGCGTCAATCATCATAAGGAATGCCTGAGATCTGCGCGGTGCATGGGAAAGCACCCCTCCACTGCCCACCAATAAGTCTAGTTTTAGCATATCGACGAGCGTTTCGTCGGTAACTTCCTGTTTAAACGCCTCGGAGATGTCACGTTCCCGCTGTACACCCTTAAGACCTACGGCCAGGGATTTGTGCTGCTCAAAAGACAGCCGCAGGGCCTCGCGCGATATGGCCTGTTCAATCTTTAACTCTTCCAATGTCTGAGGTATGGTTGTGGGACGGACCATTTTGTTCTTAATCCGGTTTCTGAGGTCGGATTCATCGATATCAAATGGCACCCACCTCAGGATATTCTCAAGCCCTGCCTCGGCAAGTACATTGGAAATACTGTAACTCATCCCAAGATTGGCACTCACCGTACGGTTAAAGATTTCACCGTATACAGAAAAAACGTCAGTAGTGGCGCCGCCAATATCAACACCTACCACATTAATAGCATCTTTTTTGGCTATGGTCTGCATAATGAGTCCAACCGCGCCCGGAGTGGGCATGATGGGCGCTCCGGTCCATGACATAAGTTTTTTGTAGCCCGGTGCCTGGGCCATAACGTGTTCGAGAAAGAGTTTCTGGATTTCCTGTCTCGCCGGGAAAAGATTTTCCCGTTCAAGCGTGGGTCGGATATTTTCCGTAATATTAAGGGATGTTTTTTCGCTTAAAATCTCTTTGATTTTTTCACGGACATCTTTATTGCCGGCATAGATAACAGGGAGCTGAAAGGTCATGCCAAGACGGGGTCTTGGATTGGCAGCAGAGATATATTCTGCAAGCTCTACTACATGGGTAACCGTGCCGCCGTCTGTCCCGCCGGAGAGGAGTATCATATCGGGTCTCAGATGCCGAATACGGTCAATCTTCTCATGCGGAAGCCGCTGGTCATTGGAGGCAATGACGTCCATCACAATCGCACCCGCCCCGAGCGCCGCACGCTGTGCGCTCTCAGCCGTCATGGTCTTTACAGCACCTGCAACCATCATCTGCAATCCGCCGCCCGCACTGCTCGTGGAAACATAGATGTCTACCCCGACGTTTCCACGGGCCGGCGTGATAATCTTTTCTCCATCCAAAATCTTTCGGCCAGAGAGTTCTTCCACCTCCGCAAATGCATTGAGTACACCGCGGGTCACATCCTCAAACGGCGCTTCCACCGTGGTGGGAGATTCTCCCCGAAATGTTTGGCGATACACCCCATCCTTCTTTTCGATCAGGATGGCCTTGGTAGTAGTACTGCCACAATCTGTCGCGATAATAACATCCAAATTATGACCCTCTTTTTTCTAATTCCTCAATTATCCTTTTGATACCTTCTCTCTTTTCAAGGATACCCTGAAACAGGTCATACTCTGCCTGGTTAAAGAAATAGGTCAAAAATGGCCTGAAAAACACCATCGTCTGGCTTCCAATATAATTGAGCGGTTGTGCACATTCAAGAAACATTGAGGCAGGAAAAGCAAGTTTCCTTTTATTGATCACTGCTGCCAGTTTCAAAATGATGGCCAACTCTTGTTCGTTTAATGCCTTATTTTCACGAGACGATCCGATGCTAAATGCATGCTTAAACTCTCGCCGGATAGAATGCCCATCTACTTTGAGAACGTATGAGAAGATTTTTGAAAGAAAATTGCTTGTTTGCATAACGCCCGCAATCTTATCAAAACGAGGGCATTTTTGTCAAAATTAAAATAACCACACCGTCTCTTATTGACGCATATTTTACTTGTAATTATACACACATCTCCCTATAATTTAGATTTTAATATGCAGTCAGTTATAGCCACCAAAGGTTGTCATCAAGACTCAGCAGATACTCATGACGTTCATGTAAGGGCAAATTGCCGGTTGCTGACGGCCGATACCTGCAAAAGATATTTATGGTGATTTTGAAAGGAGAAGCAGCTCATGCCATATAGGGCATGGTTTCAGTGTATATCGGGATGCGGCGAAAAATACGAGCTGAACGAGGTCGTCTACCAGTGTAAAAAGTGTGGAGACTTGCTGGAGGTCAAGCACGATACAGACAAACTCCGCAAGCACTCGCCAGAACATTGGAAGAGGTTGTTTGACGAACGGTACAGACGTTCAAAATGGCCTTATGGAAGCTCTGTTTGGGGAAAGAAAGAATGGGTTTGTCCCACGGTCGACAGCGAGAACATCGTTTCCCTGTATGAAGGTGGCAGCAACCTCTTCTGGGCAGAGCGGCTCGGAAAAGAAATTGGCATTGAAGACCTGTGGATCAAACAGTGCGGGAATGCCCATACCGGTTCTTTTAAAGACTTGGGGATGACGGTGCTGGTTTCCATGGTCAAGCAGATGATTACCGAGGGAAAAAATATCCCAGCGGTCGCCTGCGCTTCAACAGGAGATACTTCTGCTGCCCTGGCATCATATTGTGCCGCTGCGGGTATTCTTGCGATTGTATTTCTGCCTAAGAACAAGGTGTCTCACGCACAACTTATCCAGCCCATTGCAAACGGGGCGCTTACTCTATCGCTTGATACAGATTTTGACGGATGTATGAAGTTGGTAAGAGAGATATGTAATAAAAATAATATCTACTTGGCAAACTCCATGAATTCACTTCGTATTGAGGGGCAAAAGACGGTAAGCATTGAAATAGTGCAGCAGTTTGACTGGGAAGTGCCTGACGTTGTAATTGTTCCTGGAGGGAATTTGGGTAATACCGCTGCTCTGGGAAAGGGCTTTCTCATGATGAAGGAATTGGGGCTTATAGAGAAGCTGCCGCGCATCGTATGTGCACAGGCAGCCAAGGCCAATCCCCTGTATCTCAGCTATCTAACTGATTTTAAAGAATTTAAACCGGTAAAGGCACAAAAGACCCTTGCTAATGCTATTCAGATAGGAGATCCGGTGAGTTACAAAAAGGCGATTAACGTTTTAAAAACCTTCCATGGTATCGTAGAGCAGGCAACAGAAGATGAACTGGCTAATGCCTCTGCGCAAGCGGACAAAACGGGCCTGTTTAGTTGCCCGCACACCGGGGTTGCACTTGCAGTGTTAATAAAATTACTAAAAGGGAAGATGATAAGGCCTGAGGAAAAGGTCGTCGTTATCTCTACCGCTCACGGTTTGAAATTTCCTGAATTCAAGATAGACTATCACGAAAACAAGCTGGACGAGGTAACCTCACGCTTTGCCAACCTTCCCGTAGAAGTCCCACCTCAATATGATGCGGTTCGGACGGCTATTTACCGAAAACTCGAAAAAATATCTGGATAAAAACCTCATGGCAGCTGCGATGGCCGGCACCGCATTTCCACTCTCCTGGATATAGACTATTTGCATAATTGTTTCATTAAATTCCCCGATAATTACCCCGATTAAATTCCTTGACAAAAAACAGCCTATACTTATAATAACTTTGGAAGTACGGTAGCATTTAAAAGGGAGAAATTTATATAAGTACCGGATGTATCCTGGAAATTTTCTTTAGGTCAGAGAGAGGAAAAGCCGCTTATGAATTATTTTAAAACAACGGTATTACTCGTTGCTTTGACGTTATTACTTATTTGTGTAGGGAGCATGATTGGGGGACAGCAGGGTGCGATCCTTGCTTTTGCCATAGCAATGGCTATGAATTTTTTCAGTTACTGGTTTAGTGATAAGATTGTCCTGAAAATGTACGGAGCTCGGGAAGTTTCTGGACAAGAATCACCGGACTATTATGAAATCGTGAGGGAGTTAACGATTCACGCAGGGATGCCTATGCCTAAAATATATATCATCCCGACGAATGCTATGAATGCCTTTGCAACGGGCAGGAATCCCAGTCATGCCGCAGTCGCAGTTACCGAGGGGATGCTCAATTCTCTGAAACGGGATGAACTCAAGGGTGTTTTAGGACATGAATTATCCCACATTCGGAACCGGGATATCCTTATATCTACTATAGTTGCAACGGTCGCTGGCGCTATTATGTTACTGGCCAATATGGCCCGATGGGCTGCCCTCTTTGGCGGTTCTGGCGGAAGGGATGGAGAAGACGATAGGGGAAACGTTTTTGCGATGTTGTTTTTAGCCATTTTGGCCCCTGTTGCTGCGCTTGTCATCCAGATGGCGATTTCCCGTTCACGGGAGTACGCTGCCGATAAAGGGGGGGCATTATTAACGGGAAATCCTTTGGGACT
>JAUPKS010000268.1 GCA_030837315.1 Planctomycetota bacterium | reverse complement strand
TGAAGAACTGGGCGGTACCAATTGCATCATCCGCTTAATAATTTCACTTCTGTTGAAAGGCGGAACTTGCATCACACGATTTCCTCCAATCAGCAATTCTTTCGTTAGAAGACAAAATTAAGTAACGTCACTATTGATTGTACGGAAGGAAACTACATCACCTCTATCAATAATTATATCTCATCATGTTTAAGATTCAATATAATACACTTCCGCAAAATGGCGTGTCATATTTTACCCTTCACAATCGCAATAAAATCAGGGTATTCCAGGGGGAATGGCCCTTTAAACACTCAGGAAAACAGCTTTGAGTTTTTTTTGAATATCTGCAAACACCGCATAAGATGTACGGTACAACGTACATCACAACCTCGTTGAAAATAATTATTTCTAAAAAAATCCAGAAAATACTTGATTAAGGCGATTATTTAAGGTATTCTAAGCCCGAATTTAACACCCTTTATCTAACCCATTTTTTTGAAAGGAGGTTGTTGGATGAACAAGCAGGAATTGGTTGAAATTGTGGCAAAAGAGTGTGAGGTGTCAAAGGCGTGCGGGGAAGCAGCAGTGAATGCTGTTTTAAATGGCATCAAGACTGGTGTGAAGAAGAGCAAGGAAGTAAGGTTAATAGGCTTTGGCACCTTTTCTGTGCGGGCGAGAAAGGCACGAAAAGGGCGTAATCCGCAGACGGGTGCGGTGATTAACATCAAGGCCAGCAAGGCAGTAAAATTTACTCCGGGGCAGGACTTTAAGAATGTCGTCAACAAATAGAGTTTTTCTCGTTAAAGAAGATATGGACAAATAATTTATCCGCGTCCAACCTTTACTATTAAAATTCTAAATGCGGAATAAACAACAAAAAAGCAGGCTTAATGCCTGCTTTTTTGTTTCTCTATTTTTTACGTAAACTTCCCGGCTACTATGTATTTTCTGTGGACGATTCAACCGATTCAAGGGGTTGTTGCCGGCGGGTAGTTCTCCGCGCATTCTCTGTAAGAAGTTTCTTTCTCAATCGAAATGTTTTTGGAGTAATCTCCACCAATTCATCGTCTTCGATGTACTCAAGGGCCATTTCCAGTGAGAATTCCCTGGGGGGAGGGAGTTTGATCCCTTTATCAGCCGTCGCACAACGAATATTCGTAGCCTTTTTTGCCCTGATAACATTCACGGTAATATCACTCTGTTCACAGTGTTCTCCTACTACCATCCCTTCATATACACGATCACCTGGTTTTACAAACATTATCCCCCTGTCCAGCAATCCATCCAGGGCATAAGGGGTCGCATCACCGGTAGCCATAGAAATTAATACACCCTGTATGCGATGAGCAATGTCACCCTTATAGAGTTCGTAGTCATAAAAATTATGATACATCACCGCTTCTCCACGGGTGGCGCTCAAGAGACGATTTCTCATACCAATCAGGCCACGGGAAGGCACCTTGAACTCAAAGTGGGTGATGTCCTTAGCAGTCTCCATACTGAGCATTTCCCCCCTCCGTGTGCCCAACATAGAAATCACCTGGCCCTCATATTCTTTGGGCACATCGATCACAACATATTCCACCGGTTCCGCCTTTTCCCCTTTCAGTTCCTTGAAAATCACCTTAGGTTTAGAGACCTGCAACTCATATCCTTCACGGCGCATATTTTCAATCAACACGGAGAGATGCAAAAGCCCGCGCCCTGACACACGAAGGGCGTCTGGCGTTTCCGTATCTTCCACTTTGAGAGCCACATTTGACCGGAGTTCCCGGTAAAGCCTTTCCCTCAGATTCCGGCTCGTAACGTATTTGCCATCCTGACCGCAAAAAGGAGAATTATTCACTGAAAATATCATCGAAAGCGTAGGTTCATCGATGTTAATTTTTTGCAGAGCCTGTGGATTCTCCATGGAGGCAATGGTGTCGCTGATATCAATATCCCCTATCCCGCTTAAAGCCACGATATCACCAGCTTGCGCTGATTTCGTGGCTTGCCTTCCCAGTCCCGTAAAGGTAAATAATTCTACTACCTTATGCACCGTTTGCTTGTTGCTCTTATCAATTCGCGTAATTTGCTGGCCGACATTAATACTACCCATAAATATCCTGCCAATCCCAATTCTGCCTACATAATCATTATAATCCAGCGACGTTATCTGCAACTGCAAGGGTGCATTGGGGTCACCGCTGGGTTTTGGAATATAGTGTAAAATGGTATCGAGCAGTGGGGTAATATCCTTATTTTCTTCTTCCAGGGACAGTTTTGCATATCCTTCCCGTCCACTCGCGTAAATCACGGTAAAATCTAATTGTTCATCGGTTGCATTGAGTTCAACAAAGAGGTCAAAAACCTCATTCAATACCTCGGCACAGCGGGCTTCTGGCCTATCGATCTTATTGATAACTACAAGCGGCCTGAGATTATAACCCAATGCCTTACGGAGCACAAACCGTGTCTGAGGCATCGTCCCTTCAGCCGCATCCACCAGTAATAATACACCATCGGCCATCTTGAGGACACGTTCCACTTCTCCGCCGAAATCGGCGTGTCCGGGCGTGTCAATAATATTAATCTTCACGCCTTTATAGTTAATAGCAGTATTTTTAGCCAGGATCGTAATACCACGCTCACGTTCCTGATCATTAGAGTCCATAATCCTTTCTACATTTTGAATCTGCTGATTAGACCGAAATGTACCACTTTGCTTGAGCAATTGGTCTACAAGGGTGGTCTTGCCATGATCAACATGGGCAATAATTGCCACATTCCGTACATCATCTCTCACTATTTGTGTCATATTACTCCTCAAATATACCACAGGGTATTATGCAACCAACACCGCACGATTGCCAAAATAAAAAGGCCGCAACGAAAAATCGTAGCGGCTTTATAAAATAAGAAATTTGACAGGAAGCCTGAATACTACGTTAAATATAAGCTTTTATTATCACAAACAAATCATTCTTTGTCAATAAAAATGAAGTATCATGTTAACCAAATAATTTGACAAAAGTAAGGTGTACCCCATTATATCGTTTGTTTAAATACAACGTTGAGAAAATTCTTGAAAAATAAAGAGTTTTAGATCGTCTGCCAAGTCGTTTGCAATAGATTTCAGATTTTCTTTGATCTGAACTAATGATTCCATAAATTGAGTATATCGAAAATCCGTGAAGCGATAGAATCTTGTACCATATTATTTACTACATCAAACCGAAACCCTATAAAGGAGGTTGAACTATACTGAGAAGGTTAATAGATTGTGATTTTATTTTGAAATTCCTAACGATAGATTTAATACTGTTCAATAAAAACGCTATGAATCCCGTAGGGATGAAATAATTATAGACGACAGCATAAAACCCCGACGATAAACCCCTAAGGGGTGATATGGTGGTTTTTCCGTGAAATGCCCGGCGTGTCCATTATGTCATCCCCTTGGGATTGGGTGTTGTTTTCGGTTTTTTCATCTAT
>JAUPKS010000267.1 GCA_030837315.1 Planctomycetota bacterium | reverse complement strand
CTAAGTTTTAATTCAAAAAGTCATTACCACCTGCATAGCGGGTGGTAATGACTTTTTGCTTGGAACAGGTAAACGTCTTTCTGCTGATGAAAATGGCGATGAAGCAAATCTTTATCAAACAGAGAAAGAGGAAAAAATGTTTCCATTACCTGAAAATGTGATAAGATTATTAACGATAAATTTAGGTGTTTAAATTGGTTTTATTTCAAACTAGAATTTAGAATATTTTGAAAACATTACTTACTATCTACGAAAACGAAATACCATGGAAGCAAATAACGAAAAAGTCATAATCCTCGATTTCGGCTCTCAATATGCCCAGCTGATTGCACGAAGGATAAGAGAAAATAATGTATACTGCGAGATCGTCTCGCATAAAATTGCTGCACAAGAAATACAAAAGATCAACCCTAAGGGCATCATCCTCAGCGGAGGCCCCGCCAGTGTGTACGTAAAAAATGCCCCACGATGTGATGAAAGAATAGCTACATTAGGAATACCTATATTAGGCATCTGCTACGGAATGCAACTGGGATGTCAGATGCTTGGAGCCACGGTGAGACCTACGCCTGCTCGTGAATACGGCAGGACGGCCTGTACGGTTAATAGTGAAAGTAAGTTATTCAAATCATTGGCCAAAGATGACACCGTATGGATGAGTCATGGTGACCAGGTGGTTGAATTACCTGCAGAATTTAAATCTCTTGCGTTTACTCGAAATTGCCCCTTCGCGGCCGTGATGCACAAAGAGAAGATATTCTACGGTGTGCAGTTCCACCCCGAGGTTACCCACACACCACAGGGAAGTCAGATGATCCGCAATTTTCTCTATGAAATTTGTGGTTGCACCGGTGACTGGAAGATGCATTCCTATAGAGAAAAATCCATAGATGACATTCGTAAACAGGTTGGAAACGAGCGAGTAGTATGCGGACTGTCAGGTGGCGTTGATTCCGCCGTTACAGCAGCACTCATCCATAAAGCCATTGGCAACCACTTGTCCTGTATCTTTGTTGATAACGGACTTTTGAGGAACTACGAGGCCGATGAGGTTATTACAACGTTTAAAGACACCTTTACGGTAGATCTGCACGCCATCGATGCGCGAGATCGATTTTTAGATAAATTAAAAGGCGTAACCGACCCTGAAAAAAAACGGAAGATCATTGGACACGAATTTATTGAGATTTTCAAGGAAGAGGCAAAGAAGATATCCCAGGCAAAATTCCTGGCACAGGGCACTCTTTATCCCGATGTCATTGAAAGCATCCCCGCCCACGGAGGCCCAACAGTCACTATCAAGAGTCATCACAACGTGGGTGGACTCCCGGCAGAGTTGGGATTTGAACTGGTAGAACCTCTGCGATTTTTATTTAAAGACGAGGTACGTAAAATGGGAGAGGAACTTGGATTGCCGGAAGAATTAGTCTGGCGTCACCCCTTCCCGGGGCCAGGACTTGCCATCCGGATTATTGGGGAGGTAACAAAACCGCGTCTGGAGATCCTTCGCAACGCCGATAGGATTGTTATCGAAGAAATACGCACGGCCGGTCTTTATCGCTCCATTGCACAGTGCTTTGCTGTGCTCCTGCCGCTAAGCACGGTGGGAGTGATGGGAGATGAAAGGAGTTATGAAAACGTCATCGCCATCCGTGCCGTGGAAACAACCGACTTTATGACGGCAGACTGGTGCCGCATACCTCATGAGGTTCTGGAAATCACTTCTAATCGGATTATTAACGAGGTCAAAGGTGTCAATCGTGTGGTATATGATATTAGTACCAAACCGCCGAGTACCATTGAGTGGGAGTAGGCACTATGACTTTTGTTTTTGAAGCTTTCATCCTGAGAGTTTAATCGTTTAAAACATTTTACGAGGACTGCATATAGTATGAAATGTCCGCATTGTCTGGAGTCATTTCACGATTTTTACGAAGTGATACCCGTCGGCAACGATGCAAGTGGTGATTGGAGTGTCATTAGCAGGAAGTGCCCATCATGTGAAAGAGTGGTCCTTGTCCTGGGGAGTGGTAAAATTGGTAGTATTGGAGGCCGGCATGTCTTAGAGTTTATCAAAGACGAGCGTCTTATTTATCCCAGAGTGCCAAGTCGTGTACCACTTTCGAAAGAAGTTCCTGAGGAATTTGCAAAAGCTTACAGAGAGGCCTGTACCGTTCTTGCTGATAGTCCAAAGGCAAGCGCAGCGTTAAGCCGTCGTTGTCTACAACACCTGTTGCGGGGAAAAGCAGGGGTAAGGCCATCCACTCTTGCGGATGAAATTCAGGAAGTGATGGACAGTGGAACCTTGCCGCCATACATAGTAGAATCTATTGATGATGTTCGAAATATTGGCAACTTCGCAGCCCAGCCCATGAAGAGCGAAAGGACCGGTGAGATTGTCGATGTTGAGCCAGGTGAGGCAGACTGGAATCTCGATGTGCTGGAAGCATTATTTAATTTTTATTTTATTCAACCCTCAATAATTAAAAAGAAACGGGAAATACTTAATCTCAAACTTAAGGAAGTTGATAAAAAAGGTATGAAAAAAGCTTAATATTGATTACATAACCTTTAGGCATTACAATGGTTCTTCTAACTGACATGCAATATTTTGGGGTGATAGAAAAAGACATTAGTATATTGTTTACATTACATTTTGTAATCGTTATCAGTAGTCAATGATCCGTAAACACCAAATCCCCAGTTCCTGATCTCCGTTAACTACTATAATAACATTTAAAAACTATAGTTTTTGAGTTTTTTATGACAAATAAAACACGTGTCTCCGTCGTCCGCTGTGAAAGCTACAATGGGGATAAGGTCATTACAGCTATCGGGCAGACCTTTGACTTTTTTGGTGGTATTCAAAATATCATAAAAAAGGGAACAAAGGTACTCTTAAAACCAAACTTTATCAAGGAAAGCGCGCCTGAAGATTGCACCATTACCCATCCAAAGGTTATCGAGGCAATAGCCAAAAAGGTACTGGAAATGGGCGCAACACCGATTATTGGCGACAGCCCGGCCTTTGGCGCTCTATCGAAGATTGCCGGCCGTGCAGGTCTTGACTGTTTTGCCGAAGAGCATGGTATCGAGATCATTGAACTTGACTCACCACGCCGGGTGAAAACAAGGTGTGGAGCAAAACCATTTACCCTCACGGTCTCCGGCAGGGCGCTGGATGTTGACGCCATCATAAACATCCCAAAACTCAAGGCGCATGGACAACTGTTATATACTGCTGGTGTGAAGAATATGTATGGATGCGTCAGCGGCAAGAGGAAGGCCTGGCGACATTTTCAATCAAGAGACGATATTGAATGGTACACAGAGATGCTGCTGGCCAATTATCACGCCGTAAAACCCACGTTTACCGTTGTGGATGCCATTATGGCTATGGAAAAACACGGACCCTCAGGGGGAATACCGAAACAGGTTTCCTTAATCTTCGGGGGCATTGATTGCATAGCTATCGACCGGGTCATAGCGGAGGTTATTAACGCACAGCCTTCCCAATCGCCTCTTTTGAAAACAGCTAAGGCCCATAACATAGGAGAGCAAAATTTGAATAATATAACAATATTGGGAGAATCGTTATCTTCCGCAAAAATACCCGATTTTATTCTGCCCAAACTGGTTCCCATAGGATTTACCACCTTCAGGGTTATGAAGAGTCTTGCCAAGCATCTTTGGTTGAAGAGCTTTGGCAAGGCTGTTTTATTTCTTTTGACACTTTCCCTTTTATTACCAATGCATGCCTTTTCAGATTCGGAAGCAAACAGATTAACAAATTTTCCTTCACAGGTAGCCATTGACGATATTATTCATGTCCCAACAGGCCAAAAGGTACAGTTCTCCGACCTGACCCATTTTTTTAATTGTGCCAGCGTCCTCTATGTCGGCGAAACCCACGCCAATAAAGCTGCTCACCAGGTACAACTAAAGATACTCAAGACATATTATGAGAAATTCGGGAACACCATAGCCATTGGCATGGAGATGTTTACAAGACCCTATCAACCTTTTTTGGATCAGTGGGTTGCAGGTGAAATCGACGAGAATAAATTCCTGGAAGAAACGCATTGGGATTCAGAATGGGGATATGATTATTATTTGTATAAAGACATACTGGATTTTGCCCGTGAAAAGAAAATCCCGGTGATCGCCTTAAACGCCCCAAAAGCAGTAGTAAAAATGGTAAGTAAAAACGGCCTGAAAGGTTTAAGCGAGGAAGAGAAAAAGCAGTTACCTGAAATCGACACAACCGATAATTTCCACCGTGCTTATCTGGAGAGGGCTATTCGGGAGCACATGGTGGACCGCACAGCCGATTTGGAAAAATATAATGACGTCCAGAATTTATGGGAGGAATACATGGCCCAATCGATTGTAAATTATTTATCATCCTGGGAAGGTAAAGATAAGAAGTTTCTGGCCTTTGCTGGAAACGGTCATATAATTTACGACTTTGGTATTCCGGAAAAGGTGTTTCGACGCTCGCACTTACCCTATTACACAATTTATCCTGCTGAGTTTCATGGAGACAAACCTCCACCAGAACATGACCTTTTTTTACCGGAAATTCCTTTAGAACCGGCTGATTTTGTCTGGGTTATCCCTCCTTTGGTTGAACAAAAAAGGATATATTTGGGAGTCCAACTGCAAAAAAAATCCGATAACAAACTGGTCATACAGGAAATAACCCCAAAAAGCCCTGCCGAAAAAGCGGGTTTTCTGGTAGGTGACATTATTTCATCAATTGACGGAACCGCCGTAAAAGGTGTCCCAGACCTGGTTCATTACCTCCAGAAAAAGAAGTTTGGAGATACTTGTATCGTGGAGATCGAACGCGATGGTACGAAGATTTCTTATTCGGTCACCCTTTTTGAAATTGAAGAGGAGTAATAATCCACCGAAAGAGAAAAGAGAGAAAAGAAGAGAGAAAAGGGTCGCATCTTAAATCTTAAATAATTGGCTAGAAATCCCTATAATAACGCAATAGGCAACACGCACAGTCTGATACTTCAAAAAACACGCTCATCACACGTAGGGGATTCCGGCGACACCATACCTAATTATTGATCTTGGGAACCCGAAGGGGTCATGTCGTATTCGTTTCCTATCAAGATAACAACCCTACCAATTCCCCAAGTAGTTAAAAAATTCTCTTTTGATTCATATTAATATTATGTTGAAGATATTATAATTGAAAGGTAATATACCTATTTTGGATTTAACTTCTCTTTTCACCGATTTAATAGGCAAAAAATGCCATTTGAATTAATTTCTAAATATCTTATAATCGTTGTCCAGTAGTTGTGCTAATTTTGTGCTAAAATCAATCTCAAAAGATAGAATTAATTGAAATGAATAGAATTGATATAACGCCAACAACCCTTAAAATTCAAGGTAAAACAGGAAACCAGCCCAATATCAAGGACTTAAGAATTTTTAATATTTCACACTTGTAGCCTGAACCGAAATATTTCGGTTCAATCGAGGACGATTGAACCAGCAAAAAATGATTTTTATTATTCGTGCAGATTTGTGTTTATTCGTGGCTAAATTATTACAAATATAAACTATGCAGACAAACCTAGCACCACAATATAATCCCAAAGCAATTGAAGACAAGTGGTACCATTTTTGGGAGGAAAAGGGGATTTTTCACAGTATCCCAGATACATCGAAGGAACCGTACACCATCGTTATTCCTCCTCCCAATGTAACCGGGGCGCTTCACATGGGGCATGCCCTGAATAATATTATTCAGGATATTTTAATTCGCTGGAGACGTATGCAGGGATACAATGCCCTCTGGATGCCTGGCACGGATCATGCCGGTATTGCCACCCAAAATGTGGTCGAACGGGAACTGGGAACCAAACGTATCAAGCGCGAACATTTGGGGCGGGAACGTTTTGTGGAAGAAGTCTGGAAATGGAAGCATCAGTACGGTTCGACCATCATCAATCAATTGAAAAAATTGGGCAGTTCTTGCGATTGGGCACGGGAACGATTCACCATGGACGAGGGTCTTTCTGCGGCAGTAAAGGAAACCTTTGTGCGCCTCTTTGAGCGCGGATTAATTTACAAGGATAAATACATAATTAACTGGTGCCCCCGATGCCGTACCGCACTGGCTGATGACGAGGTGGAACACGAGGAACATGAAGGACACCTCTGGCATCTCAAATATCCATTCAAAGACGCCCCACATCTCTTTATGGTGGTAGCTACAACTCGCCCCGAAACAATGCTCGGAGACGTTGCGGTAGCTGTTAACCCAGGGGACGAGCGTTATAAGGACATGATCGGAGAAATCCTCACCCTCCCTATTGTAGGGCGTGAGTTATCCATAATTGCCGATGAATTTGTCGATCCATCTTTTGGAACGGGTGCAGTGAAGATTACCCCTGCACATGACCCAAACGACTTTGAAATGGGTAAACGTCATAACTTGACTCCACTTGTTATTATGCAGGAAAATGGCGTTATGAACGAACTTGCCGGGGATTATGAGGGAATGGACCGATTTGAGTGCAGGGATGCATTAGTAGAAGAATTAAAGTTAAAAAAATTTGTTGAAATGGTCACTCCTCACAAGCATTCGGTAGGGCATTGTTATCGGTGTCACACCGTTATCGAGCCATACATTTCCGACCAGTGGTTTGTAAAAATGCGCCCCCTTGCACATGCAGCTATCAAGGCTACTCAAAAAAAATCAGTAAGTTTCTTCCCCGAACGTTGGGAAAAGATATATTTGAGCTGGCTGGAAAATGTGCGTGATTGGTGTATTTCCAGGCAAATTTGGTGGGGACACCGCATTCCCGCATGGTATTGCCAGGACTGCGGCGCAATTACCGTAGCACGTAATATACCCACGAAGTGTTCAAAATGCAGCAGCATTATCCTGAAACAGGACGAGGATGTGCTCGATACGTGGTTTAGTTCTGCCCTCTGGCCATTCTCTACGATGGGTTGGCCTGAAGAAACACCGGAGTTATCATACTACTATCCAACATCTACACTTGTCACTGATCGGGGAATCATCTATTTCTGGGTAGCACGGATGGTCATGATGGGACTTGAAATAATGCACCACGCTCCGTTCTCGAACGTCTATATCCATGGAACAATCCTCGATGAACAGGGCAGAAAAATGAGTAAATCACTGGGGAATGGCATTGACCCTCTCGTCATGATCGACCAATACGGTGCGGATGCCTTACGATTTTCGATTATTGTATTAACCACAGAAGGTCAGGATATAAAACTTTCAGAGAGCAGATTTGAAATGGGCCGTAACTTCACCAATAAATTGTGGAATGCGGCACGCTTCGTTCTGATGAACCTGGAGGTGGAACACCCAAGCGAGATCAATCTTGAGCCAGCAGATTACCAATTTGAAGACAAGTGGATACTGAGTCGATTAAACACAACGATTAAGACAAGCACCTTATACCTCGATCAATTCAAGTTTAACGATGCTGCTATGAAGATCTATGATTTTACATGGCATTCCTTCTGCGATTGGTATCTTGAAATTGTAAAGGCACGACTGAATGAACCGCAGAGTCTTAAAGATAAAAAAGTTGCTCAAACTATCCTCGCAAAGGTCTTTAGTCAGATATTACATTTACTCCATCCATTTGTTCCTTTTATTACAGAGGAATTATGGCAGCATTTAAAAGATGTGGTTTCCAAAAACAGAATCAACATCCATGAAAACATGCACTCCGAGTGTCTTGTGCGCAGTTCTTGGCCCAAAGAGAATAAACGATATGAAGATACCGTCTCCGAAGAAATTATGAATCTCCTGCAGGATATTATTCGGGCAATCCGAAACATACGCAGCAAAATGAATATCAAGGAAAAACTGCCATTGAACGCCATCGTATCTCTTTCGGGCGATGGTGAATATGAGTTAAAAAACCACGCTGATCTCCTTAAACGAATGGCCAATATCGAACACTTGGAAATCGGTAAAGACCTTACAAAACCTGAGAACGCTGCGTGTGAAGTTATTGGAAAGATACAGGCCTTTGTCCCACTTGTAGACATTATCGACCCACTTGTAGAAAAAGAGCGCCAATTAAAGCACCTGAAACAACTTGAGGATTATTTAACGGTTGTGCGGCGTAAACTGGAAAATAAAAATTTTGCTGCAAGGGCGCCAGCCCATGTAGTAGCAATGGAACAGAATCGCGAAAAAGAATTGGTAGAACAAATAAACAAGGTAAATTTTATTTTAAACGATCTTGGATGAGGAACTATGAAAAAACTCTATGTAATTTCTTTAATGTGTGTAAGTATATCATGTTTTATTTTGATTTCGATCCTCCACGCTGAAATGTCAAAGTCGAAAACAATGACCAGAAAATGTCCGACTTGTAGTACATCATATTCGGAAGGAACAAAATTCTGCGGTAAAGACGGGGCTAAATTGGTGGAAATACCTGTAAAGATGATATGTCCGGAGTGTAAAAAAGAGGGTGCCCTTAGTGAAAATTTTTGTAAAGAGCACGGGAAGAAACTTGTCCCATTCGCAGAAGCCACCCCTACAATCCAGGAGGCCGATACCTTAAAACAAAAGAAAGAGCTTGCTAAGAAATATTATAAGGAGGGCAGTGATTATTGCGATGCAGAATCATACGACTCAGCAATAGAGTCATATAAGAAGGCTGAAGATGCATTCCCGGATTTTCCTGCGCTGCATTACAATATGGGATGGCTTTACAGTAAACTGGGGGATGCAGAGAAGGCTATTCACCATTTACAAAAATATATTGTCCTTGCTCCCGAGGCCAACGACATTACTGAGGTACAGAGTTATATCAATGTTCTTAAAAATGCAAGAGAGAAACGCCAGAAAGTTGTTGATACCTTCAAGGACAGGGATGAAATCATGAGGAAGGCACTTACCGAGCAAAAGAAGAAATACGATAGTGTCCTTGTGCCTGCAGGTGAATTTATTATGGGCTCGGACGAGGCAAGGGAGGACGCATTTCCTCAGCATAAGGTTTATTTAGACGCATTCGAAATGGATCGTTATGAGGTGACAAATGCTCAGTATTGGGAATTTCTGAATTATATGAAGCAGACAAACGACCACAGTAAATGCGCTAAGGATGAACCTAGCGGAAAAGACCATACCCCCAGATTCTGGGATAATGAATATTACAACGTTCCTGATTATCCCGTTGTACGGATTGATTGGTATGACGCTTATGCATATGCAGCCTGGGCAGGAAAACGGCTTCCTTCAGAGGCAGAATGGGAAAAGGCAGCGCGGGGATTGGATGGAAGAAAGTTTCCGTGGGGAAATGAATGGGATCCGGCACGATGCAATCTCAGTGGTGACCCAAAACCTGTTGGAAATATCGAAAGTGGAAAGAGCATCTACGGCTGCTACGACATGGCGGGCAGTGTTCATGAGTGGTGTGCCGATTGGTATTTAGATACCTATTATGCAGAAGCCCCTTCCAGGAATCCTAAAGGCCCAGATAATGGCCTTCGACGTGTAATCCGGGGAGGATCTCGCTTTTCTCAGCCATTTCAGGTACGAACAAGCACGAGGAAATCAGAGCAGTCGGACTTGTTCAATGTAGCGCTAGGATTCCGATGTGCAAAGGACAGAAAAGCACCGTAATCACACGGATTGATTCCATTTTATGAAAACATGGAACTTAAAGAGTATATTTTTTGTTTCAAAGCCATGTAATGTAAATTATAATTGTGTTTTATTATTCATAGTACTTATTTAATTTTTTTATTTTGAAAGGAGTAATTGCGTGAAGCGTATTGGATATTTTTTGAGCATTGTAGGTATTGCATTCGTAGTAGTGACCTCTTATACGGTCAAAACAACACATGCTTCTAGTTGTTGCAGCACAAAGGAGGTCTCAACCACTGAAAAGATCGATGCACAGTGTTTGGTTTGTGGCAAGGCCGTTGATAAAGACAAAGGAGTAAAGGTTGAATGCGAAGGAAAATCAGTCACTCTATGCTGCAATGATTGTGCAGCCGCGTTCAAAAAGGACCCTTGTAAATATTGTGGTGATGAAAAATGTCCGAAACGCAAAGAGCATCATCATGAGGAAGGACATCATTAAGAAATCGTATTTCTATCAGCAAGATAATAATCGTATTTGAATAATAAAGGCGTTCTTGTATCAATAAGATGCAAGAACGCCTTTTTATGCCTTTGTAATTGTTTAGTTTTCTGAAATATTAAATCACTTCTTTTATTTTATCTTTGAGCTCTTTCAAGTCTGAGGACTTAATAACGTAAGCATTAGCAGACCACGACATAAAATCATCCTTATAGCTACTATAAGCAGTATTAATAATAATAGGTATCTTTTTATGTTCACTTAAGATTTTCCCCATCGCTTCGATCCCGTCCATCTTAGGCATATTAATATCCAGCACAATGAGATCTGGCAATTGCTCCTTTACCTTTTTTATAGCTTCCAGACCGTCTTTCGCGGTAATAATATTATAACCTTCATACGACAGTTCTTGCTCGTAAAGTAAGAGTTGATTTTTATCGTCTTCTACCACAAGAATGGTTTTCATCGTTCATCTCCTTAAAGGTTAGAATTATACCCTTTTTATGGGTAAATAAACAGAAATGGTCGTTCCTTCTTTTAATACGCTTTTTATTTTAATAAAACCATCGTGGTCGTCAATAATTTTTTGTGACACAGCCAATCCAACACCAGTTCCATCCACCTTTGTAGTAAAAAAAGGGACGAAGATATTTTGCATAACGTCCGCAGTCATTCCCTCACCGGTATCTGTAATATCAATTCTTATATGTTCATCTTCCATTACTGTTCCGATTATCAATTTACCCCCATTAGGCATTGATTCGATAGCATTTTTTATCAGATTCAAAAACACTTGTTTCATTTGAGTTGGATCAACGATAACTTTGGGCATCGTGGCATTCAATTGCTTAATCAATTGAATGCCTCCACTTTTGAAATACGGTTCCATTAAGGCACAGGTACTCTCTATGAGATCATTTATTTGAGTTGTTACCTTAACAACTTCAACTGGTTTACTAAAATCCATGATATTTGCAAGAATTTTTTCCAGACGATTAACTTCGTCAACAACAATTTCTAAATTCTGTTTTACGCCCTTATGGTCGGCATAATCCCGCAAGATAGCCCGGGCAAACCCACCTATCGTCACCAGAGGATTACGTATCTCGTGTGCTATGTATGCCGCCATGTTTCCTATAACTGCGAGCCTTTCCGAACGAACCAGCCGATCCTGAGTTTCTTTGAGCTGCTGATTTTTTTCCTCTAATTTCTTATATGCCTCGGCATTTGCTATTGCCAATGCCGCACGGTTGGCAAAAGTGTTTAATAGTTCAACTTGATTCTCTGTTATTGGTTTACCACTGTAAACATTATCTGCACAAATTACTCCAATTGCTTCCTCTTTAACTACGAGTGGCACACAAACGAATTCATTTGCATCAATCATGCCTACAAACTTTTTATCAATCGTTGGATTGTGAAAGGCATTTTTTTCCAGAATGAATTTTTTTGTTTTTATGCATGAAACAATAATTTCTTTTTCATCCATTAAAGAATATGCCATTAATCGTGTAATCATGTGCAATGGAGTATCATTACGATAGTTGTCTTCCGATACTTTAATAAGATCTTCCAGTCTTTCATACTTACTGGCTATTTCACTCCATATCTTACTTGCTTCTTCAAAACTGGAGGGACCAACGGCCATCTTACCATAAACGATG
>JAUPKS010000266.1 GCA_030837315.1 Planctomycetota bacterium | reverse complement strand
TCGCCAGTTTTATCTCTTGCGCAATAACCACATGATCAGGGAAAAGATGAGACTGATGATGATGCAGGTTGTGATGGGAAAGTAGAAACTAAAGTTTTTCTTTTGAATAGCGATGTCGCCGGGAAGTCTTCCTATGAAGGGAATCTTGCCTCCGATTACGAACAGTCCGCCTATGATTATCATAAGAATGCCCATGCCTATCAAAATCTTGCCAAACGTACTCAATTCACCCATAATGCATACCTCCAGTTTCTAAACTTCCCCGATATGATATTTAATTATCTTACACGTGTGATTTAAACAAACATATTCCTTGCATGCAAATCTAATCCGCAGTAAAATTCCGCTCTATGCTTCAGTAATCACTAAGACCTACTTTCGTGACCTGTTTGAAGGAGGATAAACACATGGACGTCTTTATGAGGGCAGCCATCGATGAGGCAAAATCCGGACTGCGAGAGGGCGGGATCCCCATCGGTTCCCTTCTTGTAAAGGACGGGAAGATTATCGGAAGAGGGCATAATAAACGTGTGCAGGAAAACAATCCGATCATGCACGCCGAAATTAATTGCCTGCTTAATGCCGGAAGAATCGTCAAATACCGAGAGACGGTACTCTATTCCACTTTAATGCCATGCTATCTTTGCGCCGGCGCAATTGTTCAGTTTGGGATTAAGAAGGTAATTGTTGGAGAGTCAGAGACCTTTTCCGGCGCAAAAGAATTTATGGAATCGCATGGGGTAAAAATCGTTGATTTAAACCTCGATGAGTGCAAGCACTTGATGAAGAGTTTTATCCAGAAGAATCCCGAACTTTGGAACGAAGACATTGGAGAGCTATAATCAAGTAGCAAAAAGGGGGCAACAAATAAATGCATACACATATGATCGATAACGATATGTTTGAAATACTTGAACATAAGCTTAGTGAAATCAGGCGTTTTATTTGTTTGTTGAGCGAGTAGGTAATTTAAGGAAATTGAGAATTTCTGGCGGCCTTTCGATCAATACCAACGCGCCATTTTCCAGCAACTCTTTTCCCGTGCGAAAACCCCAGAGTGCCCCCACCGGAAACATGCCAGCCGCTACGGCGGTCTTCATGTCAATTGCAGTATCACCAAGGTAGATAAAATTTGAAGGCGAGATGTTCAGGCATTTTGCTATTTCCTTTGCACCTGACGGGTCTGGTTTGAGAGGGACAGAGTTGTTTTGCCCCAGAACCATATCAAATGTCCAATCCGGCAGAAATTCAGCCACGCACTGTTTTGTAAATTCGTCAGGTTTGTTGGATAGAACTGCCATTTTCAGACCATTCGCCGCCAACGCATCGAGCATTTCAGCCACGCCATCATAGGGTCTTGTCTTTACGTACCAGGTTCGCCCATATTCTTCGCGGAATGCCTGTACGCAGTCACGGATGGTATCATCGTTCCGATTATCTTCTGGTAATGCGCGGTTCATAAGCATCGTAACTCCATCACCCACAAAATAGCGGTACGTGTCCAGGGTGTGACCGGGAAAGCCTTTTTCTGCAAGGACACAGTTCGCGGCGTTACCCAGATCTTCCAACGTATCAAGGAGCGTACCATCAAGGTCAAAGAGTATGGCTTTGAAGTGCATAGGAAACTTTTACCCGAGAAATTCCGGCTTTAATCGCTTTATGCCACCGTTCTCTAGTTTTCGCTTATAATAACCCCATCCCTTCATCAAATCCGCACATCACGTTCATGTTCTGTACGGCCTGGCCAGAGGCGCCTTTGATGAGGTTGTCGATGGCGGAAAGGATGACGATGCGGTTTTCGGTAACCTTCGTAAATATATCACAAAAATTGGTGTAGATTACGTCCTTTGTCCTGGGCGTTTCGTTACCCTCTTTGAGGCGAATAAAGGGTTCGTTACTATAAAATTCTTTGTAGAGTTTGTGTACCACATGATCACTTAACGGCGAATGGCCATTCGCCCCTACGGTAATCCCATGCTTCGGCTTAACATAGATGGTACACAGAATACCACGATTCATGGGGACAAGATGAGGGACAAATTGGATAGATACCTTCTGGTTGGTCTTCATGGACAGGATATGTTCGATTTCCGGGCTGTGGCGATGTCCTCCAACGCTATACGCCTCGATGTTTTCATTGCATTCGCAATAGTGGGTGTCTTCTTTCGGCTCACGCCCACGCCCGGACACACCCGATTTTGCATCTACAATAATATCTTCTGCAAAGACGATCCCTTTCATGAGTAAAGGGGCCAAGGCCAATATCGCTGCAGTGGTATAACAGCCTGGATTACCTACCAGATCGGTCTTTTTGATTTCGTCCCTGAAAAGCTCCGGAAGACCATACACGGCTGTTTCTATTCCCTTACTGTCCGTATGTTGTGCCTTATACCATTTTTCATAGAGTGATTTGTCGCGAAAACGGTAATCGGCGCTAAAGTCTATAACCTTGATACCTTTTTGCGTAAACAGAGGGACATATTGCATGGAGATGGTTGGCGGTAAGGTAATGAAAGCAAGGTCAATATTTTGCGGGACTTCTTTCTGTTCAATGGTCTCACATGGCAAATCAAGCAGGTTCTTTAAGGTAGGAAATATGTCTGATATTCTGGGACGATCAGTTCGTCGCACGCCGAGGTAGGTAATCTTTACCTCTGGATGGCGTAAGAGAATCTTTATGAGTTCAAGGCTGGTATAAGCCGTGGCACCAATAATTCCTACTTTTAACACCGTTGTGTCTCCCAAATCTGAATCCAAATTAAATAAGCCGCCCTTGTCAACAGCACTTTACCCACAAAACATGCGAAAAGAAACGAATGGAATTTAGCTATTTCCGTGTCTTTCGTGGGTAAATTAAAATTCCTAAAGATAAATTTCGTATGCCTTCTTTATATAAATATTACACTTCTTTCTTTGAAAATTGGTCTTATGTTCCCCAAACAGTTCGCATGTTTGCAAAGTGCCGAAGGCATTTGATCATTTTATCAATCACAAACACGCTGTTAGCTGATGTTCTTCGAGCAAATTTATAATCCGAGACAATACCGCACAGCATTTTCAATCTTTTCCATTACCTCGTCGGAGACCTTTCCAGATGATTTTTCCGGAAATCTTTTAGGGTCTAATGATCGAATCTGAAAACACAAGAAAACTGTCTCCATTGGTAGTCCACTCTCTGCTGGTAACACACGGACATTGGTTGGATAATCACGAGAAATATTTTCACCTTTTGTTCCAACAACAATCGTTATTACAAGAGGCAGCTTATTGATAGCATCTATAGATAAGACCAATACTGGACGATCACCTGCCTGTTCCCTCCCCTTGACAGGATTCAAATTCACAACATAAATCTCTCCACGATGAATGGCCATTATATCTTCTCTAACCCGTCCGATTCTGTTAAAGCAAATTCCTCACTCATCTTTTTCAATTCGCTCTGGATTTCTGAATCAGACGCCATAGCCGCAAGTTGGTTCTCTAAAATGCGTTGATTTTTTAATGTGCGTTCCCGTAAACCATGAGCAAGTCGCTCGATCAACCATAATTGTTCTTTTTGAGATAGCTCTCTAATTTTCCTTTCAATCTCGAATAAAACTGAAGAATGTCGAGTAGACATCATAAATCTCCTTCTTTAGATATAGTTTGTTTT
>JAUPKS010000265.1 GCA_030837315.1 Planctomycetota bacterium | reverse complement strand
TCTTCCGATCTAGAGATTGAATTAAAGGTCATTCGTAAGGATAGCACGGATATTCTCTGCAAGGTTATCGTTGGCGGGGAATTAAATGCCGGCAAAGGAATAAACTTGCCCTCAAAAAGCCTGCCCATCCCTTCTCTTACGGAAAAAGACAAAAGCGACCTTGCCTTCGGACTGGAACATGACGTAGATTATGTGGCGCTCTCTTTTGTAAGAAATGTGGACGATATCTTACAGTTAAAAGACATCATACGTCAAAAAAATAAAGATACGCCCGTAATCGCCAAGATTGAAAAACACGAGGCAGTGGAACACCTTGAGGATATTATAAAAGCCGCAGACGCTATTATGGTGGCGAGAGGAGATTTAGGTGTAGATATCTCGTTAGAAAAAATACCGACGATTCAAAAGAAGATTATTCATATTGCCAACAGATATGGCAAGCCTGTCATTACGGCCACACAAATGTTGCAATCCATGGTTCATAATTACCGGCCTACCCGTGCAGAAGTTACCGACGTGGCCAACGCCATTCTGGATGGCACTGACGCCGTTATGCTCTCAGAGGAAACAGCGAAAGGGCGTTATCCTGTGGAGTCGGTACGCATGCTCTCCAAAATCGCCCGGGAAACAGAACCCGGTTTCGTAAGAAAAGATACTTTTGAAACCTTGCATGGCCGGGATGGCGAAGTTACCATTCCCGATGCTATAAGCATGGCGACCTGTCAGGTTGCTCACGATCTTAACACGAAAGCCATTATTACCTGTACTCAAACGGGAAGCACTGCACGGTTTATTTCTAAATACCGTCCTAAACAATATATCCTTGCAGTTACCACGTCATTCAATACGTATAGAAGGCTTGCCCTGGTATGGGGAGTTACCCCTATGCTTGCCGAGCCCATTCAGGATACCGATGATATGATGAAAAAAAGCATCGAATCTGCTCAGCAAGCCGGCTATATTGCTGAAGGGGAAACAATAGTCATAACCGGCGGCGTACCTGTCTGGAAACCTGGTTCCACGAATCTCCTGAGGGTCTATTAAAATAAGTATAATTTTATGAGATTTTAATGAGATGGCAAAGTTTTTACCATCTCTTTATGAAGAACAGAAATTACGTGTTATTGCGGGCTGCCGACCTCAACGGGCCACCGCTTTGACTTTACATCGACTCCACGATGCGGCGTTCCATATAGACAAAGAAGGGGTTATATCGAAGACGCATAAATTGATCGATCGGGACTTGCAAAACGCCCTTTTCCCCTCGCGGTTCAACCATTCCCAAAACGAAAAGACCTTTCTTTTTCAAGTCCTCCCGATCTCCATAGAGAGGGTCATCAGGGGAAAAGGGGACCGCCACATGCGACAGGGAATAAATTCCTCTTGGCCATTCGAGATTCAAGGGTTCTTGGGTAATAGCATCCGAACCAGCATCCCGCGTCTCGGCAACGACCCGCAAGGTGTCTGCTGTTTGGTTGGTGACAAGCGTCCATGTATAAGGAAGATTGGATGGTTCTTTAAGCCTGTTTAAAAAAGTGTCATGGCGGTCTTTGACAAATGGCGCTAATGCGGAAAAGCGATTCACATCGAAAAGAATGAGTTCGTGTCCGTTTGGCTTGAGACGATCATAAAGATATGTCACCAGCGAAGGGGTGCTAACCGTGGAATCAACCACGGAAGAAAACGTTTGGATGGGCGGAAGCCTCTCCAGCTTTCCATTATTCTGAAGCTCATCGATCTTTTTTGTGTCAGACGTGTCAACTGATAAAGTTGATGGCCAGCGATTTTTGGAAACGAATTATATTTGAAAGGGTCATACTCTGGCGCGATGGATTCCCACGCGATTTTTTTAAAGTATGGGATAAAGCTCAGCACCCGATGCAAGCCAGAGAATGCAGCAAACCGGGTAATACCAATGGCCGGTGAGAAAAGAAATAGTTTTTGTGGCTTTATCGGTGATTCGTCATTGACCATGTTCAGTGTGTAATAAACAGCGACCAACCCTCCGTTGGAATAACCGCCAAGGAAAAAGGGCGCATCGGGGCCTGTTACAGAACGGACATGGTGCGCCGCCAAATCCGTCGCCGCCACCCAGTCCTTCCACGTGGCACTCTTCAACATTCCCGGAATTGTTCCATGTCCCGGTAACCGCGGAACCAGGACATAATACCCCTGCTGGTGGAACATATGCGCCAGCGCTCTCATGGAGTAGGGACCGTCCGATAGTCCATGCAAAAGGAGAACGCCACCTTTGGGATGCTCAGGATGGAGTTCAAAAGTTCTGTTCCAATTCTTTTCCTGACGGTCGGGATGGCAAAATGCTTCTGTGAAGTATCTGTTAAAGACGTGTTGATCGTCTATGGCGATCTGTTGATAAACGGAACGCTTTAAATTCTCGAAGAGCTGATCTTCCCGTTTACGATAAGTCTCAAACGTGAAGCCTGGTTTCATATCACGGGCTCTAAATTCAGAAGTCAGGTGGGCGGTATGCCAGATCTTCAACTCTGGCATACGTCGGGCGTCAAAGCCGCGAACCAGAATGATCGTGACAATAACCGACACCAAACATCCCGTAAAAATTAAGATCCATGTAAGGATTCGTTTACCGAACTTGACTACATTCATGCTTGCCCTCCAAAAATTAGATCGCTGTGATCACATTGGCACCCTGGAATTTGTCGAAATGGGCGTCTTTATATTTATGGGAAATAAAAATTTGAGTTAAAAAATCCCCTCTGGCAAACTAGGGGCTTGCTATAATGTAGAAAGTAGTTGAGCTTTTGATAAAGAAGCTATATTCTTTCTTGAATTGAAAGAAGAGTAAGTTAGAGAAATTCAAGTCAAAGAAAGGAGTATAGTTGTGGAAGATATTAAGACAGAGAAGGGGAAGAAAATCAACAGGAAAACATTGATAGTAACACGAGATATAGCGCAAGAGAAGCATATGGCATATTTTCGCTGTCCGGATGGGAGGGAGGAAAAAGCTTTTGTGGTTTTCAATAGACGAGAAGAGTATGATCAGAACAGTCAATCCTCACAAAATTCATTCTTGAACGAATTTATTTTTTCAGAGCGGAAGGGGCACGGTTGTTTGCATAGTTTATTATGCGATTTATCAATAATGCTATCCAGATACCGAAGACTCACCGTCCTCAACCTCTGGACCTCGATTCGTTTCCTGAATAGCTTCGGAATATCCTTGTAGATAAGCCAATTGGCAATGAAAGGGGATAAAAAGAAGCCATCCTTAAAATCTGTCAGTACCGTTTTGATTTCGCTGAGACCGTATTTGAAATAATATTTGAACAGGTAGTATGCCGGATAATTTTTAAATATCACCCATTGCTTGTTGCGGTAGCCTGTGTAGCGAAGCTTTAAACTCTTCTTGCTATGGCTGGCCGTCCCAATGTGATAAACAATGGCCGTTGGGACATAAAAGCACGGAAAGCCGGCCAGCTGTGCCCGGAAACTCAGATCAACGTCCTCAAAGAATGCCCAGAAGTCTTCGTCAAAGAGACCGGTCCTTTCAAGCAGCACCTTGCGATACATAGCAGCACCTGCCGATGCGCCAAAGATGAATGACGGTTGTTTGTATTGATCAACGGC
>JAUPKS010000264.1 GCA_030837315.1 Planctomycetota bacterium | reverse complement strand
GGGATGTCCAAATTTAATAAGGAATATTACGAAGGTTACATGCCAAAAGTCGGATGTCCGGGGTGTAATAACTATACCATGGAGTGTATTGAGTGAAAGTCCGCCGAAGGCGTTAAGTTCTTATTGATTTAAAGATAGGTAAATTGACCCATCAGAATCTGGGACAATTGCAAATGTATGTGAATTATTTCGACCGTTATGTGAAACGGCCGGATGAAAATTCTACCATAGGGATTATTCTCTGTAGAAAAAAGAATGATGCGCTGGTTGAAATTACGCTTCCCAAAGATGCTAATATTCACGCGAAAGAATATCGTCTTTACCTGCCGTCAAAAGCGGAGCTAAAGCGTAAACTGCTCGACTGGACCAGCGGGCAGGAGGCAGGCGATGAAGTATAAACCCTATCCAAAATATAAACCGTCAGGTATTGAATGGATTAGGGATATCCCGGAGGAGTGGAATGTTCTACGCTTAAAATATAAGATTTCATTAGATCCCTCAAAAAATGAAGTTCTTAAGATAATATCACTTGACGATGACGTAACGTTTTTACCTATGGCTTATGTTACCGAAGGTGGTGACATAAATGATGAAAACGAGAAGAAATTAGAAGATGTTTTTAGTGGGTATACATATTTTCGGGATAACGATGTGGTTGTGGCCAAGATAACACCGTGCTTTGAAAATGGTAAAGGGGCTTTAATTAAAGGCATGAAGAATAGCATTGGTTTTGGGACAGCAGAGTTTTTTGTTTTGCGCTCTAAGAGTTTAGATGTGAAATATTTATTTTATCTAACAAAAAGCGATTACTTCCGAAAAATTGGTGAAGCGAGTATGAAAGGCGCAGCCGGGCAAAAAAGAATTCCAGATAGCTTTATTAAAGACTTTAAGATAGGTTTTCCTGAACAGATAGAACAAAAAAGAATAGCTAACTATCTCGACAAAAAAACAACAGAAATCGATGGCTTAATTCATAAAATCGAATCCGCTATTGCGAAACTTCGCGAATACCGCTCATCACTTATCACCGCGGCAGTGACCGGGAAGATTGATGTGAGGTTGGAAAAATGAGATCGCAAAATCTATCCAAAGGTCAGGTTACAGTTTACAAAAATAAGGTTGAGGTCAGGCTGGAAAAGGAAACTGTGTGGCTTACCCAGAAGCAGATGGCGGAACTCTTTGATACGGAAAGGAGTGTTATTACTAAGCATCTGCGTAATATCTTTGAATCTAAAGAGCTAGAAGAAAAAAGCAATGTGCAAAAAATGCACATTGCTCATTCTGACAAGCCGGTTGCGTTTTACAATTTAGATGCCATCATCTCCGTTGGATACAGAGTCAATTCCAAGCAGGGAACGCAATTCCGTATCTGGGCAACGAATGTCTTGCGTAAACATCTGGTTGACGGATACACCATGAACGAAAAGCGGCTTAAAGCCGCAACACACAAGTATCAGGAATTACAGAAGTCTTTGCAGCTTTTGGGCAACGTCATCCATCTTGAGAGCATTTCCGATGAAGCGAAAGGGCTTATCCAAATTATAACCGAATATTCCCGGGCGCTGGATATTTTGGATGATTTTGACCACGAGCGTCTTTCTGTGCCTAAAGGCACAGTACGAACAAAATATGAGCTTACCTATGAGGAAGCCAAAACAATTATCGCAACCATGCGGAAGAAATTTAGCGGCTCCTCGCTGGTCGGACAGGAAAAAGACGCGAGCTTCAAAAGTTCCATCGGGTCGGTGTATCAAACCTTTGACGGGCAGGATGTGTATCCTACAATTGAAGAAAAAGCCGCGCATCTATTGTATTTTGTGACCAAGAATCATAGTTTCATAGATGGTAACAAGCGGATTGCCGCAGCGTTATTTGTCTGTTTTTTGCAGAAAAACGGCATTCTCTTACGCAACGACGGGACAAAACGAATTGATGATAACGCGTTAGTTGCTTTGACGCTGATGATCGCGGTCAGCAAACCGCAGGAAAAGGACAGCATGATTAAAGTAATATTAAATTTATTGGCGTAATTCTGTTAAGGGAAAAATATGAGCGACCAAACAACGGAAAAAGCCTTTGAATCTTATTTGGAAGAAACCTTGATTAATAAGTCCGGGTGGAAACAAGGCTCAAATAAGGATTGGGATAAACAGTTGGCTTTGTTCCGTTCCGAGGTTGTCGCTTTTATTAAAGATACGTAACCGACCTTGTGCCAGGAGATGGAAGCGCTACATGGTGAAGAACTTCCCAACAAATTAATAGCAACGCTCGCAAAAGAGCTTGATGTCAAGGGGACACTCCACTTTTGCTGAAGGGGACGCTTCATGTAACAGAGTTTGTCAATGCAGACCTGATTGCTCAAGGACTTTCTGCCTTTAAACCAGAAAGGACTGCATTTCATGCAGGACGTATTATGTTGGAACGTATACATTATTTAGCAAAAAAACGCGTTAATTTTTCTTTTGAAACTACATTAGCCAGCAAGACCTTTGCTCCGTGGATCACTGAATTACGCAAGACGGGTTATGTCTTTCATCTTGTATTTCTCTGGCTGCCAAGTGAAGAATTTGCCGTTAACCGGGTGGCTGAGAGGGTTCGTATGGGCGGACATAATGTACCGGAAGATACCATACGACGTCGTTATCATGCTGGACTTCTGAACTTTTTTAACCTCTATCGTCCTTTGGCTGATTCATGGGTTTTTTATAACAACTCTGTTGCAAGGCCAACATTAATAGCTTATAGTGATCAGGAGCAGAGATTGATCGTAACCGATTCAATTATTTGGCATACTATTGTGAAAGAATATGGAAGTAAAAGAGAAACATAAAGACAGTATTGCAGAAGCATTTGCTAACCCTGAAAGAATAACCCATGCACTGGTGCAGGGCGTTCATGATGCTTTATTGAAACATAAACAGACTGGTAATCCTGTTGTTGTTTGGCGTGACGGGAAAATCGTTTGGCTTAAGCCTGAAGAAATTCCTGTTCACTCATAATAAATTTTCACCCTCGCTGCCCAAATTCTCGCCGCAAAACAGCAACATCCCCCTTTGTCCCATTTGATAATGGGGATTTTGATGCCAATGCCGATACGCCTGTCTGCATGCATATGCGCACAGGCAGATCGGCGCTGGAAAGACAGATTGACCCCGTGAGATGTTTACTATCTAACGGGGTTGATCAAATGTTCTACAAGCTCTACGACCTCACCCCAGACGAGATTGCAATTGTGGAAGGAAAAAGAGAGAATTCAAAGTGAAAAGACATACTATGATAGAGCTAAGAAATTGGAGGTATAAAATGACAATTGCAACAAACATATCAAAAACACTCATGGAAATAACAGGCGAGCCACGCATAGAGATTGCGATACTTGAACTATTAAAAGATGCTATCGAACATAGAATAGAAAAAATTAATGCAGAGATAAAAACCTTAGAGGGTAAATATATTATGTCTTTTGATGAATTCAAAAGTAAATTTAATAGTGGAAAAATCCCCGATTCATATAGCTATGGAGTTGAGACAGACTACCTTGAGTGGGAAGGTTTGATGAATAGATTGTCTAAATATAATTCGTTGATTTCTAGCCTTATATAGACGAATGCCTTTGACTTTTCAAAAGAGGTTGTAAACGTCTGTTCAAAATATGTCTTCGTTCAGGGGATTGAAATCCAGTTACTGGATGAACCAGTTGCTAAAATTCCAGAAGAGACGGCAAGTGAGGATAAATTAAAATGGCTGGAACAGATTAGCGAGTTCACCAGCATGGTTTTAAGTGGC
>JAUPKS010000263.1 GCA_030837315.1 Planctomycetota bacterium | reverse complement strand
GTTATAAAGATATCATAGATACGTTCGATTCCTGCCTCATAAAGTTTCGTATCGTCAACTCTGAAATCCCCCTGATGTATGGGCAGATTTAAAGCAAAATGCAAGTCGTGATAGAGATTCGCCCCCGTGGAAATAATAAAATCCACAAATCCGTTTTCGATAAGAGTGATAAGTATTCCGCCCATACCTGTGGGTGTCATAGCACCAGAAAGGGTGAGACCAATAGTAGCATCTTCATCGAGCATATGACAGTATAACTTACATGCTTCTGCTAATCGTCCCGCATTAAATGCCCCGGAACGGCTATATTCGTCAACGAGATCCTTAACCTTCATACCCTTCTTCAAAACTTGTGGTGATATTCGCGGTTTACAGAGATATTTATGCTGTAACTGACACTGTTTAGATTTTTTAGACATGAATATTTGTTCTTTCTTTAAATTATTAGTGATATACGAATTCCGGTATCTAGAAGCCAGAATAAAAAAAGGTGTCCGAGTATATAAAACTGTAATAATTCAGTCAATTGAAAAAGGATAATACCAAAGCTATCTTTCTAAAATCTGTGTTTTACTTCATGCATGACATCTTCAATTTTTATATTTTCTAAGCATGTTTGTGCAAAACAATTTTTTCTCGCATCTGCCAAACATGGACTGCAATGCACTTTTCTATAAAGGATTTTTACTGATTCTCCCCGAGGTCCCCAAATTTTTGGATCAGTGGGGCCAAAAAGGGACAACGTGTGAGTTCCCACGGCAGCAGCCAAATGGGTAATGCCCGAATCATTTCCTATAAAAAGATTGCATCGTTTTATCACAGCAGACAGTTTCGATAAAGAAAGATGATCAACAATGGTAACATGGTCTTTAACCTCTGCTTTTAATCGTTCAGTAATCTCTTTATCAGCAGGACCAGATACAATAAAAACGTGTGCTTTCTTTTCCTTATTGAGCCAGTTTATTAATGCAGCAAACCTTTCCGGCGGCCAACATTTTTGTTTACTGCCACTCCCAGGATGAATGGCAATCAACTTTTTTTTTGGATCAGCAATGCTCATCTTGATAAATTCTTCAGCAAAATGGATGTCTTCGTCGTGTAAAAATATTCTTGGGATATTATCAAAGTAAGGTATGCCCAAAGTATCCAAAGACTGCAATAGATGATCAACAATATGGACACCTTTGCTCCCTGCAGGAAAAGGTTCATAATGAATAACACGCCGCGCACCGGTAGCATTCAGATTATCAGCTAAAATCTGATCAGTGGCGGAAACAAATGAAATAATCAAATCCATATTGCCAAGTCTTTCCATGAAAGAAACTGGCATTTTGGCATCTTTAACAAAGAGATAGGCAATATCCGTCTGATCAAACCGACTAACGATATCCGCATAGAAGGGTCCTTTGATCATTGCCAAACGTGTCGGATAACCCATCACTTCAATCATGGCATTGGGGAAATAGCCGCGAATAGCGCCAAGGGTAGGCAGGGTAACAACCATGTCACCGATAGCTCCCGGGCGTATAATTAAGATATGCTTTGCTAAGAATTTAAAATCGAAAGGCGGTTGTTGAATGATTTAACAGGAATTTTGAAATTAGTGCTTTATTTGTATGGAATCAAAATTGTTATAACTATCCTTCTCTTTTCTTTTTGATCATCTCAGTAACATTATCAAAGAATTTAGGGTTACCATCGGCCGCTGCCCGCTTTTTTGCCTCTGCCTGAATCTTTTTGACGTCAAGTATTTCTCCCATGCACTCCTCTGCGGATTTACACCACTCTACACAGGTCGGAACCTTATCTTTGAAAATAGTCGTGCCGCATTTATGGCAATCGGCCTTTTCTTCATCACTCCACATCTCTACCAGAACACCACAATTATGGCATTTACGTTCTATGGGAGTGGGTGTCGCATTTCGTATACTGCCTGGGCATTTTACCTTACCCATTTTACAATCTCCTTAAATTACCGTTGAGATAGTTTTTTAATAAACGTAACAAAATTTTAAGCTAAATTGTTTCTCTGGTCAAGAATTATTCGCTCAAGGCCGTAGCGGAATAACATTTTGAGCCCTATTATCACATTACCTTGTAAAAACATCTTTACTGAGTAACTCTTTTTGGTTGTGGCTGCGCTGCATTAGGATTTCACGTTATTCTTCGCTTCGACTTCCTGTTCTTTCAACAATTTGTACTCAATACTATCCACAAGGGCATGCCAGCTTGCATCAATAAGATTTTCAGACACCCCAACGGTATTCCAGATATTTTCTTTGTCCTTTGACTCAATAATTACCCTTACTTTTGCCGCAGTCCCCGAACGTGGATTAATCACGCGCACTTTATAATCCACGAGTTTCATATCTTTTAATGAGGGATAAAATCGGTCGAGCGCCTTGCGTAATGCAGCGTCAAGTGCATTTACAGGTCCAGCCCCCTCACTTGCACAAAGTTCCTGAATGTTATTTACTTTAACCTTAACCGTTGCTTCTGTCACTGGCAATCCGTTTTCCCTTTTTTCAACGATCACGCGAAACCCTTCCAGATCAAAAAAACTCCTGTATTTACCCATCTTCTTCATTGCCAGTAATTCAAAGGATGCCTCGGCAGATTCGAATTGGTACCCTTCATTCTCCAAGGTTTGAACCTCTTCGAGTATTGACCTCATGAGTTTGCTATCTTGCCCCTCAACATTCCATGAATAACCTATTGTTTTTGTCATGATTGTAGAACTGCCGGAGAGTTCGGAGATCAATATCTTTCTCTCATTTCCTACAGAATCTGGCGAAATATGCTCATAGGTACCTTTGTCCTTCTGGATGGCGTTTACATGTAATCCTCCCTTATGGGCAAAGGCACTAACCCCTACAAAGGGCTGATTGGACCGTAAGAGTAAATTGGCCGTCTCATAAACATACCTGGACACCTCGGTCAGCTTCCTCAGCCCCCCATCCTCTAAACAATGACATCCCATCTTCAAAACAAGATTGGGAATAACGGAACACAGGTCGGCATTCCCGCAACGCTCACCAATCCCATTGATCGTGCCCTGCACCTGCCTTACTCCCCGGTTTACAGCTGCGAGAGTATTAGCCACAGCCAGGTCACCGTCATTGTGGACATGGATACTAAGCATACCCTGAATATTTTCTCTGACGTCTCCAACAATCTCTGCTATTTCCGCAGGTAAACTACCCCCATTCGTATCACATAACACAATGGCCTCGGCGCCTGATAACTGCGCCTCTTGTACTACCTTTAAAGCATATTCCCGATTTTTCTTATACCCATCAAAAAAATGCTCAGCATCAAAAAATACTTCTCTATCTTTTGCCCTAAGATATGCAATGGTATCTGAAACCATTTTCAGGTTTTCATCAAGTGGAACCTTTAATACGTTTTTTACCTGAAAATCCCAACTTTTCCCAACAATGGTGACCACAGGTGTCTCTGCCATGAGTAGTGCTTTTATATTTTTATCGTCCTCAACACGTGTATTCGCCCTCCGTGTACTTCCAAATGAGGCAATCCTGGCGTGTCGAAGTTTCAGGGATTTTACTTCCTTAAAGTAAGACTCATCCTTGGGATTTGCTATCGGGTAGCCCCCTTCTATATAGTCCACCCCCAACTCATCCAATTTCAAAGTAATGGCCAATTTGTCTTGTAACGAGAAAGAGATACCCTCTCCCTGGCTACCATCCCGTAACGTCGTATCATAGATAAATATTCTGTCCATATTCTTGCGTAAGCCTAATTATTTCTTCTCATGCCTTTCATTGCAAGAAAGGACAAAAGGTATACATTGTTTTCTCAAAAACAAAAAATAATAATACATTGTATGGAATTTTTCTCATCGTATCAATGGTTTAATAGGTTGTCAAGCGTAAAGAAACCCGCCGATGTCCCATGTGAAGGTGTTTAGAAATCAAGCTTTTCTCTCATTTTATTGATTTATTCATTGACCAAAGAATGAAAATTTCTTTATAATTGATAGCAGATTATTTATCCGGATATTTCTATCACACATTTATTCATGACACTTTCAATTTAACATAATCGGAGGATAATATGTCACATCCACATCATCCACACGGTCAACATCCAGGTGGTCACACCACTGCTCATGGACATGGTGGTGGTCATCCTGAAACGATACGCGAGACCTACGCACGCATCAAAGACGATACTTCCGGTAAACCTGCCATAGAATATATGAAGAACATGAAGAACCAGTTGCGTCTGGTTTTCTGGGAGACAACTGTTGGATGCAATCTTGAGTGTATTCATTGTCGCAGACTCGACGTAAGTACGACCCTTGCCAAAGACGACATGACCACGCAAGAAGCGTTTGCCCTTGTAGACGCTATTACCGAGGCAGGCAGGCCTATCCTGGTGCTCAGCGGTGGCGAACCTCTCTTCAGGCCGGATATTTTTGAGATCGCAAAGTATGCGGTAAGTAAGGAATTAAGTGTTGCACTGGCAACCAATGGCACACTGGTTGACGACATAACTGCAAAAAGGATTGTCGATACCGGTATTGCCAGGGTTTCCATCAGCTTTGACGGCGCGGACGCCAAGACCCATGATGAATTCAGAAAGATACCCGGATCGTTTGAACGGTCTATTGCCGGATTTAAAAGACTCAAAGACCTGGGTATGAGTATGCAAATCAATTGCACGATTGCAAAACACAACGTCCATCAAGTTGATGATCTATACAACCTGGCCTTGAAACTGGGTGCAGATGCAATGCATATTTTTATGCTGGTACCGGTAGGATGCGGCGTTCAGATTGCAGACGACCAGATGCTTCATCCCAAGAAATACGAGGAAGTACTCAATCATTTCTACGACCTTTCCAAAGAGGCAAAGATACAAACCAAGGCCACCTGTGCCCCCCACTATTTCCGTATCATGCGGGAACGCGCAAAGGAAGAGGGGATTGCCATTTCGCCGAAGACTCACGGTATGGCCGCCATGACGAAGGGTTGCCTGGCTGGTACGGGTGTGTGCTTCGTTTCACACAAGGGAGAGGTTTTTCCTTGCGGTTACTTGCCTGTCGAGGCAGGTCATGTGAAAAAACAAAAATTCGTAGATATCTGGAACGATTCTCCTGTCTTTCAAAAATTGCGCGACCCAGATTTGTTGGAAGGTAAGTGTGGGGCATGTGAGTATAAAAAGGTCTGCGAGGGCTGCAGGGCACGGGCATTTTACGATACGGGTAACTATTTGGCTGAAGAACCGTATTGCATCTATCAACCCAAACTAGCTAGCGTAAAGAAAAACTAAATGTAGCCGTTGAGAAGTTGGCTATCAGCTGTCAACGGTCAGGGAAAAGGTAAAAGCCAATAGCATTAGCTGGATTTACACCTTCACAACATTCACAATGCTGGTTCAGTCTTGCTGCGGATGTTCACCTCAGGCAATTCAACATAAACAATTGTTGATATTGTATTTAGGTGAGTTTTTTCTGGTAAGGAGATAGTCGCTAATATTTTGGAAACGGGCGCAGATATCACTTACTCAGAAACGGAGTTTTACCCTTACAGGTTTGCAGCTTTCGTTTTTTTAAGATTCTATTTATTCCCGAATGAGTGGTTTTATGGTCTGCGAAATAATATACCTGTTGCTGGAAACCCATCGGTAGACAGCATACAAGCATGGCTTACTTATGGGCAGCTTAAACAATGCGTATAACCACCGGAATCCCCTTAACCGAATAAGTATCTCCGGCAATGCCTTGTCGCTCCCTAGAATCGTATTATGGGAAAGCACTAACTGAAAGGACTGTAGGCAGGTTTCATCCGTCATCTCCGGAAATCTGCGCCTGCGATCTTCTGATTGACATGGAATAAATTCAAATACATCCTTACTAACTGCGTGCAATTCAATCCATCTCATACATCCGCAGCATAAACTGCACTTGTCATCGTAGATAAGGATAGCAGTTCCCATCCCACTCATACCATTCTAACTATTGAGTTTCCCAATATATTTTGAAATATCACAAGAAAAATGGCCAATAATCAAGTTTCCGCAGGTGGCCCTCGCTGGGCGTCAATAGTTAAAACCAATCGCAGTAGCCATAGCAATGATGATAAATTAATTAACGAATATCAACCTCGCAAAGTTCAATTCCCGCTAAATTGGAAATATCCTTCACCGGTTGACTACCATCATACCTGCTTTCCAGGACAGCATTGCCATTGTTGTAAAATGAAATGGGCACGTTATGAATATTTCTTTGAAGCATGAATTTATAATGAAACAGGGTACGGTCTCCTGAATTCCTGGTAATAACGGATACAACCCTGTTTTTACCAGGTAATAACTTATCTCCCACATTACAGAATCCCTTCTGTTTCATCTTCTCAAACGTTTGGGTTTCTAAGAAAACTATGGCAACTTCATCACCCTGCGTTAGTTCAGTAAGGTTAAATCCCAACCCCTCTAATCCATCAGGAATAAAGACTTTTGTCGGCGTCTTATGAATAATTTTCCTTGTGTCATCCCAGGCATTCGGGTTTTTTAGAAAATAATCCACAATGTTTTCATGCGCAAAACTTGAAGTAGCCACGAAAAAAAGAAAAGATATTACAAATAGATATTGAACATATTTCATTTATTAACCCTTCGCTATTAAATGTTTCAGAATTTTCATATTACCTTTTCATATACAAATTATGAGACTTGATATAATTTTCCACACACCGGGGGACTAAATATCGTATACTGCGCCCACTTTGTAGTCTTGTCCTAATTTCAGTTGACGATATGCCAATGTTTGGTATCGTAACTTTTAATCGTTCAATCTCTGATTTCTTTTCACTAGAAAACACCGAAATCTCACATAAATCCCGCTTCAGAAAAGATGTTTGAGAGTGATTGCCATGTATTGACGCAGGAAAACGATTGACAACAATAAAGTGGCAGATGCTGGAAAGTACATCAACGGCCTTCCAGGTACTTATTTCATTGATCATATCTGTACCCATAATCAGAAATAAATCATGATGTTTTCCATACATTTCCTTTAAAGTACTGATAGTATCTATGGTGTATGATTTTCCAGACCGTTTAATTTCTAAATCAGAAACCTCAAAATGTTCATTGTCGCTTATCGCATCTTTCACCATCTGATACCTGTGAAAAGAGGCCAACAAATCCGTTAATTCTTTATGAGGAGATATTCCTGTGGGTATAAATAGCACCTTTGATAATGCCCGTTGCTGATAAACCTCTTCGGCAACAATAAGATGGCCTATGTGAATTGGATTAAACGACCCACCAAATATTCCAATATTCATTCTACTTTATAACCATTCCACCGTTAAGACACAAAGGCTCGTGAGATGAAATATTACATTTCAAAATTTGAATTATATAACCGAATGAGTATATGTCAACCAAAATGGACCCATTTTCCATTGACTCACAAAATAGCGTGTGATAGTATTTGAAGTATTTAACGGCACTCACAAGTATTCTCTGTAGACAGAAAGAATTTGATTGAAGATTGCATATTTTGATTGTTTTTCAGGTATTAGTGGCGATATGACCCTTGGGGCCTTTGTAGACGCAGGACTTGATGTCCGCGTAGTAAAGGACCACCTTGCACAACTTCACCTGCATGGCTATGAAATATCTGCAGAAAAGGTAAAACGTGCCGGAGTAACCGGCACAAAGGTTCACGTAATAATCTTCCCAACCGACAACCATATACATGCATCCCACCATGACCACCATCATAATTTGCACTTAAAATTTTCTGACATTCAATCAATTATAGAAAAGAGTACCCTCCATAATGATATTAAAGGTGACAGTATCAAAATTTTTCAAAGACTTGCAGCGGTTGAAGCAAAAATCCACGATACTACGATAGAGGAAGTCCATTTCCATGAAGTTGGTGCAATTGACGCTATAATCGATATCGTTGGTTCTGTGATTGCAATCAAGCATTTAGGAATTGAAAAAATATATTTTTCACCTATCCCCACGGGATGCGGATATACAAAATGCGAACATGGCACATTTCCTGTTCCTGCCCCTGCAACAATAGAACTTCTTAAGAATCAACTACTAAAATCTGTCAACATAGAAAAGGAAATAACCACACCCACGGGCGCCGCAATAATAACTACACTCGGAGAAGGCCTGCGTACAAATCCAGAAATGAAAATCCTTCAGGTTGGCTATGGCGCCGGAAGTAATGATAATCCTAACATCCCTAATTTATTACGTATCTTTATTGGAGAAACATCCGATCAGGCATCTGATGAAATGTGGATCGCCGAAACAAATATCGACAACATGTCGGGTGAGATATTAGGATATGTTATGGACAAGTTATTTGAGGTGGGTGCAGTGGATGTCTATTTCACATCAATTCAGATGAAAAAAGGACGGCCCGGAGTAATTGTTAGCGCCATAGTGTCTGAATTAAATCTCCCTTCCGTTGAATCGGTCTTATTCAGTCAAACGACTACCTTCGGTATCAGGAAATACAAAGTAGTCCGTAAGATACTTGCACGGGAATTTAGAGAATTCGATAGCCCGTTGGGGAAGGTCAAAGTTAAGATCGGAAAATTTAACGGCACTACGAAAAACATTTCTCCCGAATATGAAGATTGTAAACGAATTGCCGAAGAAAAAAGTATCCCTCTCAAACAAGTCTATACTATTATTTCGAAAGAATTGTGGCATAATTTTGAATTTTTGAAATAATATACTGCCTTTTCTCCCTGTCCCTATAAGTATTTTGTAACCAAGCAACCGCAACGTTTCACGTACACATGAAACAATAGAATTATGAGAATAATTAAGAAACTAAACCGCTATAGTCTCATGTTAATCCTTGTCGCTACATCCCAACTCATCTATTTAAATTCTTTATCAAATCAATTTACGTATGACGACGAATTCACAATCGTAAGTAATTATTTCATAAAATCATGGAACCATGTGCCGTTACTTTTTACCAAGGAATATTTCGAATATTCCGGAGAATTGAGTTATCGTCCGGTAGTCACATTATCATATTTTGTTGATTATGCCCTGTGGCAACTGAATCCTTTTGGATTTCATCTCACCAATTCAGTTTTCCATACCCTTAACACGGTTCTCCTTTTTTTCTTGTTCATACATTTTTTCAACCGCCGTGCTCCTTCTTTTATAGCAGCTCTTATATTTTCTTGTCACCCAGTCCTCTCTGAAGCGGTTGATGCTATTAGCTACCGGGAAGATTTGCTCGGAGCTACATTTTTTATAGCAGCTTTCTTCCTGTATCTCAAAGTAAGCATGGAGGAACGGCGGTTCACCCCTGTTTATTTTGCCTCTGTTGTATGTTATCTTTTTGGTGTATTTTCCAAGGAAATGGCGATTACCCTGCCATTTTTTATCCTTTTGTATGACCTGATACTTACAAAAAAAACAAACCTCAGATCAAAACTTATCCATTATTATCCGGGCTATATTTTCGTAAGTGCTTTATATTTCGTGATAAGATTTTTAATTCTTCACAACCCAATAGAATCACATGTCTCATACCCTGGAGACAGTGTCTTCGTTAACTTTCTGACTATGTCCAAGGTCCTCGCCTCTTACATCAAACTCTTCTTTTTCCCTTTTAAGCTTTGTGCAGATTATGTGATGCCCTATTCTCATTCTCTCTTAGACCCTTCTTTCATCTTATCGTCCCTTTTACTTTCCTCCGTTATTATCATTGCCTGCCGATTGTTTTTTTACTCGAAAATAGCATTCTTTTCTGTGGTATGGCCTTTTATCAGTCTGTTACCGGTATTAAACATTGTACCTATTGAGAACATTATGACAGAGCGATATCTCTATCTACCGATCCTGGGATTTTGTATGATAGGTGGCACCGTCTTGGGACATCGTAACACATTTGGGGTTTTTGGTGAACCTTACAAAGCACATGATGGCTGCAACCAAACACAAAATGAGGATCAGGGGCATGAGGACAGAGGGCAGGGGATCAGTAATCCTGCCGCTGACCGACGATTCCAAAATTTAAAAAAAATACTTGTAAGAAACAAGACATCTTTATTATGGAACACCGTAGCCATCATCATATTAATCCTTGTATTGATAATTTTTTCGATCACGACAGTAAGAAGAAACTTTATCTGGATGGATCAATCCATTTTGTGGACAAGCACGGCAAAAGTATCACCAAATAGTTTTAAAGTCCACAATAATCTTGGAAATATGCATAGAGATGCCGGGAGACTGGATGAATCGATAGTTGAGTTAAAGCATGCATTAGAACTATACGATAATTATGTCGATGCACATAATAATCTTGGGGTTACTTACAGGAAAAAGGGTATGCTCAATGAGGCCATTTCTGAATATCAAAGGGCATTGCATTTAAATCCGCGTTATCCCTATGCCCATAACAATCTTGGTGTTTTGTATGCAAAATCCGATCTTTTGGATTTGGCTATCACTGAATTTACGAACGCCATTTCAAACAAACCTGATTATTTTGATGCCCATAACAATCTTGGAGCTACTTATATCAGGAAAGGATTTTATGGAAAAGCCGTACATGAATGTTTAGAGGCCATCAAGTATCATGATCGCGATAAAGATGCCTATTATAACTTGAGTGCTGCCTATTTTAACAATAAACAACTCGATAAGGCGCTCGAAGCATGTAAAATGGTTTTATCGATAGACCCCAACCACCGTAATGCTCGTGAGATATATAATTTAATTTGCGAACAAAAATAAATTTCTTCTTTATTTGTAATTAATAAATTGCATGGCGAAATCATAATTTTGATCCTTAACAGCCTTTATAATTACCTGTAAATCATCTATCTTTTGGCCTGATACCCGAATCTTATCTTCCTGTATCTGTGCCTGTACTTTGATTTTTAAACCCTTTATAAATTTAACAAGCTCCTTGGCCTTTTCCACAGGAATACCGGATTGAAAAGTAAGAACCTGCCGGACAGTGCCCCCCAATGCCTTCTCTGTCTCTCCAAACTCAAGCGCTTTTGGAGGAATGCCCCTTTTCTCAAGCTTCTCTTTCAAAATCTCCGTTAAGCTTCCCATCTTATAATCGTCATCAGCGATTAATGTTATAGAGTCATCACTATTTAAAGTAATAGACGATTTACTCCCCTTAAAATCATATCTAACAGCGAGTTGTTTCTTTGCCTGGTCAACGGCATTAGCAACCTCATGCATTTCTACCTTACATACAATGTCAAATGAATGCGTTTCTGCCATAATAGGTATCTCCTTACGATATAAAAACGACCCTTGATATTCTTGTTTTGTGATTCAATGATTATATTTTTCAATTTGCACTTCTCATGTTGCAACTGGTTTTTTCCCTTAATCACAGACTGTCGCTTACAAATTTTTACCACATTCAATAACCCAATTTTTTTACTTCTTCCTCAGTAAAACCAACAAAATGTGCCACTTCGTGACGTATCACTTCTTTTATTCTTTGCTTAATCTCTTCATCAGAACGACAGATTTTTTCAATATTTTTTTGAAATACGGTAATCCTTTCAGGCATGGTAACAGACTGCCAAATACTCTTCTTGTTGAGCGGCACACCTTGAAATAAACCAAGCAATGTTGTATTTGACATGAGCCTCAATTTTTCTAATATATGACTATTTGGTTTATCTTCCACAACAATAGATACATTTGATAAACGATCCCTTAACCTTTGCGGCATTTCATTAATCGCATCAACCACCAATTGGTCAAATACTGTTACAGGATTTGCACCATGATCTTCTTGAGCCAATTCTCTCGATACATATTTATCGATTTCGATAATCGTATACTTATCTGTAAAAATTTTAGCTGTTAAATAGATTATTCCGCCTATCATAACAAAAGTTACCCAGAAATTCCATCCGTGTACCAGCATAACACCACCAAGGGCTCCCAAAAAAGCAATAATCGTGAAAAATCCTAATAACACACCAAACTCTTTTGTATCCCTTGAGATTTTTTTATCAGTAACAAGAGGAACCAACTCCATACTGCAGCCAAAACATTTCATACTCATATTCAGACTGTATTCATCGGGATGATATGCCTTACCACAATGAAAGCATTTTAATACCTCCAAGTCTTTCTCCATAAATTTTTCATAGGTAATTAGAAATTATACCCCACGCTACCAATTACCGCCCTATCCTCCTTTTCTTGACCCTCACCTGGTGTATTGTCATACTGGTCGAGTAATTCCAGATTTAGCGATAAAGACTTTGTAAGATTATGCTTTATACCCATACCTGAATCCAATCGCCAATTATCACGATCTTCTGCGCTCTGGACATACTCAGCTTTTGCAAATAATGCAGTTGTAGGAAGGATTTTCCAATCAAAATATTGTCCTACCCTTATACCCAATGTTTCCTCAATAGTCCCACCTCCAAACCTTTCATACGTATAAGCCGGCCCTCCTTCGGCTTTATATTTTAGTGCATCCTTAAGAACAAACCGGTAACCCATCCCAGGTGATGAAATGAGACGGTAATTTAAATTTTCGATCTCGTCGTGTTCAAGGTACTGGTTGAAAAAAGAATATAACCTGAGAGTATGTTTGTATTCATATTTCGCAGTAGCTCGCTGTTCATTGACAGTTTCTTCATCTACATCCGTGTCTTTGTTAGTCACTACTTCATAAAGCGCGAGCATATCAAAATAGATATTATCCCGCATTCTTTCATTAGTATACACTCCCTTTACGTGAGTTGCAGTTGACTCTGTATTGCCATCCTTAATATTAATACCCGCACCAACATTTCCTTTCCACGTCTTCGGTGGGATGGAAGGACTCTGCAAAGATACAGTTTTTGTTTCGAAGGTACCATCAGAAGTACCTGACGGTTCTGATTGCCTAGCTTTTTTCATAGCTGAAACACTAGGAGTAGCAGCGACTGTTTCTGTCAATTGTTTTACTCCTTCCTCAAATAAAGGACGACGTGTTATCTTCTCTTTAGGATAAATATCCGATATCTTATCAGTTGTCGTAAGATTTACGTCCTTAACAGATAAACCATTCGCAGTTTTAAGGACAGAAAATTTTTTCTGAGTTTCGTCACAGCTTACAATAATAATCTCCTTATCTCTCGAAATAAGGCTGATAATGCGCCATTGAAGAAAGCTAATACTGTTCTCGCTTTGTTTGATAGAAAGATAGTCCTCTACTATATCCACCACTTCACCAACTATAATATCGCCGTCGATTGTTTTTATCTCATCGGAAAATACCCTATCCATAAGACATACGTATGCTAATAAAAGAAATAAAAATCTTACCTTATGCATCCTTCTTTTTGTTAGCCTGATTGTCATTTTGTTTAACATACCCCTGTATGTCTTGGAAAGAAAAAGGTACTGAACGAATATGAATATCCCTTTGCGGGAATGCAATTTCGATATGATTCTTTTTAAATACTTCATCGATAGTAAAATTAAGCTCACTCATAATAAACCAGC
>JAUPKS010000262.1 GCA_030837315.1 Planctomycetota bacterium | reverse complement strand
TTTTTCAGAGATTTTAATTTAAATATCCTTTTTCTGATAAGATAAAGTGCAAGTACATATCGGAGATTTTTTTGGTTGGTTTCGTCGTTTCCCTCCAATCTCATAAATACATCTAATAAGACATCCATATTTATGACTGGTTGAGGGGATTTATCATTTTTTGGGACTTTCGTTTTCCAAAATGAAAAAAGCCCCTCGCCTTTACCTTTATCCCAGCATAAGGTGCAAAAATCTTTCCGAATAAAGATGTTACTTTCATCAAAAAGGGCAGAATAATATTCCTCATCTTCTAAGAACGCCTTATGACAAAGGATGCACCCGTTTGAGCTCTTTTTTATTTCCCACTCCATAAAAACTATTCCATTCTAAAGATTATCTTCTCATTTTTTCCAGAACGCGTTCTTTTATCTCTTTAAAAACAACTTCTACCTTCTTTTCAGCATGACCTATCTCATCCTGTACCTTCTCGACTAAACTTTGACCATTAATAGTAGCAAGGTTTATTTCCACATTTAATCTTGCACATTGAAATGCTGCATCTGCCAAATAACACGCTACCCCAACATCCGAAATGAGATTCGGATTAACAATATCTACTAATGCTCGCGTCTGTTGTAATACATAAAGGCAACACATTGTTGCTTTTAATGGAACTATCATTGCCATGATGGTTGCTTTTTGTATGGCTTCAGACCGTTTATTTCTTTCTGCTTCATTTGATTTTGACAATTCTAATGCTTTATTCACATCACCATAAACTTTAACATCCTCTTCCATCAAAGATAATAAGGTTTCTCTGCTCTTTTCGCATTCCTCAAGTATCTTCTTCAGTTGAGAATCGAATTGTTTAAATTCTTCCTTCCCAACAGTAAACTTTGCCGACATTGAAACCATCGTTGTTGCTAAAGCGCCTACGAAAGCAGCAATACTTCCACCACCTGGAGCAGGAGTTCCGGCGGCTGCATCTAGAAGATACTTATCGAGAGGCTCGTTTCGGTACATGCATTACCTTTGAATAATAATTTCCGTATTCAATGTTACAAAATCATACAGTTCTTCCACGTCACTGTTGAGCATTCTAATACAGCCATTCGATGATGCTGTGCCTATTGTTTCTGGTTGTGTCGTGCCATGAATTCCATATCCATGCAGATCTGGTTTATCCTTGAAACCTATCCATCTCGTTCCAAGAATATTCTCTTTGTGCCCATAAGGAAACACCCCCCCATCCGGTGAATACCACACTGGCTCCTTCATTTTGTTTTTTACTTCAAACATACCAACCGGTGTTTTGTCGTTTTTCCCGGTCGCAATGCGATACTGTTTCACATAATGCTCATTCAGCAATAATGTCAGCGTAAAGTTGCTCTTACTGATTAATATCTTTGTGTTTCCAACCAATATCTTTAACTGGTCACCGATATTCAAACGGTTAGGAATCTTTCCATTTATTTTCATAATCAGCTCATAGTTTGTATTATACCGTTTCGCAATTCGCGCAAGGGCATCACCTTGTTGAACAGTATACATCGTAGCATCAGGGGAAGGTAAAGGTGAGAAGATGAGTTCTTCATTCAATTTATCCAACCGCTCCTTTATCTCTTCTTGCTTTTCTGGTATTTTTTTATTAATAAATAAATCCGATAAGATATTTCTTGCCTCGTATTTTTTCCCTTCTTTTACATACTTATCGACAATGTCGAGACTGAGTGTTTCCTGTTTTTTTGATACAGGTTTTTCAATAGATTTAAAATCTTCGGCTTCTCTTTTAGATTCTGTTTTAAGCTCGTCCGAACGAATAATTATATCTTTTTTATAAATAATTATGTCTTTATCTTCTTCTTTTTTTGCGAGCAAAAGGGCTGATTTCTGGTTGTTTTCTGCAGATACTTCAGCGTCGTATGTCCCGGCATTGGTATTTTTATCGATAGTGGGTACAGAGAGAAAAATACCCACGCTGACTATGATTATCAAAAGATTTCGCATTGTTTTCATGGTAGGGAATTAATATCACACCTGCATGGGATTGTCAAGTTCAAAAGAAAAACATCTATCTCAATATATTGATGATTATAGACACCCGATCATTATGCTGGTCACCCCTGATGTCTTTTGCCAAGGGGTTGTTATTTCCGTATCCGATAGTAATCAATCTCTTAAAGGAAATACCGCCTTTATCGTGAAGATAATTGGCAACTCCTTCTGCGCGATCCAGGGAAAGTTTCCAGCTGTTATTGTATCCTTTTGAAGGTATAAAAGCTTTTCTCGTATGCCCCTCTATAACAAGAGAACATGGCCTTTCACCAATTAAATCAATTAAATTATCCAAAGAGTGCCTTCCCTCTCTGGAGATTGTAACAACATTCTCATCAAAAGAAACTACAACAGCCGCCGGTATATGATCTACATCCCTATTGATTTCTTCTACGCCTTTATTATTACTACTTTCTACTGGATCATTCTCACTGTTAGGATAAATATATTTCATTTTACGGATGGCTTCACTTTCCTCGTTATACTCCTCCGATAGTATACCCCCTATTCCAAAAGTGACTTCCCTTCTTTTCATTGAGCTTTGAAATCCTTCAAGAAATTCCTTCTTCTTTTCCTCAGTAAAGCTATTAAGGACTATAAAAAAAGCCAACAATAACGTCGCAAGTGACGCGTAAGAGAGCATGAACATGTCAGGTAATTTAGAATCAAAAATCCTTTTTTTCTTTTGATTCAATAAAGGCATTTTTTAAAATCTCCACGAAATGGCGTTTTTTTTATCATTTTTTAAGTATAATTATATCAATTGTACTTTCATCATTTTGAGTATCGATACCATTACCTGATATCGCTATTCTCTGGGGTTCAATATCTTCATTAGTTTTAAGAAAATTGCATATATCAGCTGCTCTTTCTATATTAAAATCTGCATCTTTGCTATCTTTCGGAAACATTTCTTTGTTTGTATTGATAATAATCTTTCCATTCATTTTTCGTAATGCGGTACCCAATTCACTCAAAATTGCATAAGCCTCTTTTTTTAATGTCGGTTCACCTTTTTCAAAACACAAATCTTTAGAAATTTTTAACTTGCATCCTATTTTAATGTCTTCAACAGCAATATGATTGTCCAATTCACTTTCTGTAATAAAACTGGATAAATACCTGTATGAGTCTTCAGAATTATTAAAACTTTCCGTGTGATTTTCTGTTTCGAAACTATCCTGCATATCTAATTCATCTTCTAAGGGTTTTCCTATAGGATGAGTACCATCTTCCAACAAAGATTCTCCGCCACTTTTATCAAAAGTCTTTTGAACCTTCCACATTGCCTTCTTATACTTATCGACGTTTATTGTAGAAAGACTAATAAGCATTACAAAAAAAGTAACCAGCAATGTAACCATATCACCATAGGTAAGTAACCATCCTGGAGGTTCGTATCCCTTTTCTTCATCACTCATCTATTTTTCCTCTTTTTTAGAACTAGAAGATAATTTGTTAGCATCCTTTGCTTGCAGGAATGATTTTAGCTTATCCTCGGTTATCATGGGTGAATCCCCTTTTTGAATGGAGATTACTCCTTCTACAATGATTTCTTTCAAATTTAGTTCTTTTTTACTTAGTGTATCGAGTCTTCCAGCAAGCGGCAAACAGAGGAGATTTGATATGATAACCCCATAAAATGTGGTAATAAGTGCCACGGCCATGCCCCCCCCAATTTTTGAGGGATCATCAAGCTTTTTCAACATATCAACAAGTCCAATCAAGGTTCCTATCATACCAAAGGCAGGGGCCATCAAACCTGCAAACTCAAGGATACCCTTACCTGCTGAATGCCGTTGGCGTATATTGTCAATTTCCGTCCCCAGAATACCTCTCAAAGTATCAGAATCAGAACCATCCACTAATAGTCGTATCGCTTTGATCAAAAAACCGTCGTCGATCTTTTCGATTTCTTTCTCCAATCCCAAAAGACCTTCACGACGGCTAATCTTGCAATATTCAACTAACTGTTTGATCACTCCATCCGCTGCCCCAATTTTTACAAAGACTGTTTTTTTGGCTACTGCAATTGCACCTATCACATTAGGAATAGGGAATCTCACAATGGTTGCCGCTAGTGTTCCCCCAAAAACAATCAGGATCGATGGAATATCAATGTATCCTACTACAGCGGATACACCGCCGCTCATTACAATGCCTACCATAATTAATCCAGCGCCAATTATTAGGCCAATCAGTGAACCGGGATCCATAATCGTAAAGCTCCTTATTAATTATAATTGTTTACAATTATCATATTATATCAAAATTATTTACCTGTAATTTTTTTGAATCGTGTTAATCATTCACAATCAATATTTAATAAAGGCATAGTATCGTAACCAGATATAAATATTTGATATGATGATTGTTTCGATGGTAATGGGTACTGCAAAAACAAGAAACTTTTTAAACGATATGGGATATCCCGCCTTCTCTGCCAGACCAAGGGTAATGACATTAGCAGATGCCCCCACAGGTGTGCCATTTCCTCCAAGGCACGCCCCCAGGGCTAGTGACCACCATACCGGCATAAGGGTTGAATGGTGAATAACCGATCTGGAATCCAATCCCGACGGTAATATGGCGTGTGCAGTGTCTGTAACAAGGGGTATCATGCTGGCGACAAAGGGAATATTATCAACGATCGCTGAACTAACGGCAGAAAACCAGAGGGTTGTAATTGCCGTAACAAACATATCGTCTGCGGTTGGTTTTGTCAGTGAAATCATACCTTCTGACAGCTTCGAAATCAGACCTACTTTAACGATACCGCCCACAATAATAAAGAGACCCATAAAAAAGAAAAGCGTTGGCCATTCTAACTCCCTCAACACATGATGGGGGTCCTCCTTCGATAGAATGAGAAGGACTGCAGCCCCTGTAATAGCAATTGTTGCGGGTTCATAGTGAAGTGCTCCATGAAAAATAAAACCCAAAATGACCATTCCGAGCACGATAATAGATTTTTTTAATAACCGGTAATCTTTGATTAGTTCATATTCATTTATGGCCAGGATCTTTTGTTTTGTCTCCTCTTTGACATGAAGTTTTTTGCCAAAGACAAATTTTATGGTCAAGAGAAAGAATGAAAAAACAAAGAAGACCGCAGGTGCCATGTGATAGATAAAATCCATGAATGTGAGTTGCACCTTGCTGGCAATCATAATATTGGGTGGGTCACCAATGAGTGTAGCCGTACCGCCAATATTAGCCGCCATAACTTCTGATATCAAAAAAGGGAAGGGGTCTACCTCGAGTTCATCAGCAATGAACAGGGTAACAGGGACGAGGAGCAGAACTGTGGTTACGTTGTCGAGAAGGGCTGAAAGAATGGCTGTTATACACGCGAAGAACATTAAGATAAGAAATGGTTTCCCTTTTGCCAGCTTCGCTGATTTTATCGCAAGAAATTGGAATACGCCTGTTTTGCTGAGAATATTAACGATAATCATCATCCCAATCAGGAGAAATATAACATTATAATCAATGGCATATTTTTCGTCATAGAAGGCTTCGTGTTGACTTATTATCTTAAGTACCATCATGAGGCCTGCACCAATTAATGCGACCTTTGTTTTGTCAAGCCTTTCAGAGACGATTAATCCATAGGATACGATAAAAATGGCAGTGGCAATCCAAAAGACCATGGGTTTGTTTCCTTATAAGAAATTGATTTATGTATTAATGTTCGGCAAGGATTTTCGTTATTTGCTTTATCAATGATAAACGTGACACCATCCCAATAACCTTTTTATTCCTCACGACAGGAAGGGTATGTATCCTATTAATCACCATAAGCGCAGCTGCCTTGATTATGGACTCTTCCTCACTTACGCTACATGTTGTTTTTGTCATGATTTCGTTGATAGTTAAATTTTTACTTTCGATACATTTTCTCTCAAAATAATCCAAATTCATGATTGAAACGAGTGATTCATCCACATTGACGTACTTAGGGATTAGGACTTTTATTATATCTCCCTCAGTTACGATTCCTACCAGCTTATCCTCTTTATCAACAACAAAGACCACATGATATTTCACCTCATCCAGTATCTTTATAAGATGTTCAAAGGTATCATAGGTTCGAATGAGATTTGGTGACGGGTCCATGATATCTTTTATTTTCATAATTTCACGCCCTTTCGGCAGCTTATGTAGGTACTATTACCTTGATAAAATCTGTGTTGATGTATTTTTACATCTGATTTATAACAGGGAAGAGCAAATAACATACCTTCATATTTCAAGTTGCTTTGAAAAGTACTCATAATTCTCTATTCAAGAGATACGTATATATAGTTTAAGAAATAACCAGTTGAAGACATTCTAAATATTCATTAACTACTTAATTAATTCTTGTTTTCTGCTTTGAAATGTAATTGGAAGGAAATTCGTTTCGTATATTTTTTGTACTTTTGTGGAAATATTAAACAAACCTATTAAGGCTCAAAATTTATCGATGACGTTACACAGAAACAAGATATTCTGTGTACCTTGAGCAATAATAATGGACAGGAAATATCTTACAAACAGGCAGGTATGGGGGAAGATATTAGAGAGAAGGATGATTATCTCTGTTGAAATTTACACGGTTCACTTAAAAGTATACTATGATGTGATTTTCTTGAGGAAAATCACATAAGACGTACATAGATATCCCGTGCAATAGCAGTATCGAGGGCGATTTGTGTCTCACCCATTTGGATAACATACGATGGTTGCCTTTGATGAAGACGAATTTGAACGCCGGGCAATAAGCCCATAGAAGAAAGTCTGTCTAATCGTCCATGATATTTTGTCACGATGTAGGATACTTTCGCCTTATCTCCCGACTTTAATTCCGATAACGGCATTACAACAGGCCGTATATCTTTATTCGCCTTTTCACAACATGCGCCCGGTGGGATAGCCTTTCCATGAGGACACGTCACCGGATGTCCCAACAATGCACATATACTGGCCGTAACCTCCTCATCCAGGATATGTTCAAACTTGCATGCGCTGGAATCCATGACATCTTCTTTTACTTCTAAAACATCATGTAGCAGCCGTTCTGCAAGCCGGTGCCTTCTGATAACTAATCGAGCATCTGCCCTGCCTTTTTTGGTAAGCTCTACTCTACTTTCAACGATTTTAACGTAGTCCTCGTTAATGAGGGCGTTCAATTTTTCTTCTGCTGTAGGAAAAGGTATCTTTTTTATTAAGGAATCTTTTTCGACTCTTTTCGTTTCCTCTTCCATTGTCCATATCAATTCCAGAATTTCTTCCTGGCTGGGCTCTGTCATAATTCAGTCTTTCCCCCTTCCATCAACTCTATTCTAAAAAGATATCGTGGTCTCCTGACCCATAACACAACCAACATTATTGCCATTGTCAAACCACCTCCAGACAGGTCAATCTGTTTATGATAAGCACCGAATGATATGATCTTTGATAGTAATTCTGTCGCGACGATTCCTGACACAAAGGCAAGCAGTGCAAATACAATTTTATTCTTTGTAAACCAATTTTTGGTATCGTGGAGTACGACCTCCTGTCCAGTCTGAATTCCGTTTATTGCAGCCACGTTTATAATATCCTGTATGCCCATCTTCTTCGGACAGGACGAACAACTTCCACACGCAGTCTTTTCTCCGATAACACATACCGCTGCAACATTGTCGGAAATGGATATGATCTTCCCTCGTATCTGCATCCATTAAAACCGCTGTAAAATAACCCTTAAAATGCCACCAACAAGTATAGAATATGGCAATATAAATGCAAACATAAAAAATGCATTCTTTACTCCTTGCTCTTTGATCATCACTAAAAAATTGGCAAGGCAAGGAATAAATAACGTAATTACAACCAAAGAAACCAATAATTGCTTGGGGTCGATGCCAGCACTTCCTCCTTTTTCTTCTAACGTCTTAAAGATACTCACGGCGCCGTAATCCCTTCTTAAGAATCCCAGGATAAACCCATGAGTTGTTTCTGCAGGGAGTCCCAGAAAATCCCGAGTAACTGGCGTACCCATTCTCTCCACAAAAGCGAGTATCCCTACTTTTGTTGCCACAAATAATGCAAGGGTCCCCAGCATAAATAAAGGTACGGCCTCCTTTAAAAACCAATGTACCCTATAAAACGTCTTGATAAAGATATTCGAGAGCTTAGGCATCCGAAACGGAGGTATCTCCATTAAGAAATCAGAAGGAGCCCCTGGCAAGACCTTGGACGATAAATAACCAACAAGGAGAAGCTGTATAGAAATGACAAAAACGTATATGGCAAAATATATCCCCGAAACCTTACCCAACACGCTTGAAATAACCCCCAATTGTGCAGAGCACGGAATTGCCAGTGCCAGCAGCAAGGTGGCAATAATCCGTTCCTTTTTTGTATTAAGGATGCGGGTTGTCAGGGTCGCCATGGTATCACATCCGAGGCCCAGCACCATCGGAAGAACGGCCTTTCCATTGAGCCCTATGCGTTTAAATACCTTATCCACCATAACAGCGAGACGTGGGAGATAACCGCTGTCTTCCATAATGCCAAATGCCAGGAAGAAAAACCCAACGATGGGGAAAACAATGGCAATTGCATAGGTAAGCCCCACACGCACTAACCCGGATTGTTCATTCAAAAACAATTCAAATATAATATTGTCCTTGCTCATCACTTTCTGTGCAAGCAGTCCAAAATAATAATTAAACCCATCGAAGTTTACATGGGTAAATACATAAGTTTTTTCAATAAACGGAATATATACACGTAAATCAAAACCACCCGAAGGTATTAAAGAACGGCCAAACACCTTCTCTTCAAAGAAATCAACGCACGTTCCTGCCCCAAACTCCCCCACAAGTTTATAAATAATCCATAAAATAATAATCAACAAGGGAAATGCCGCTATCGGATGCATGGTAATACGCCCCAATATCTCCGCAATCGTAACCTTTGCTTTGTATTCTCTCACATAGAGGTACAGTGATGACCATAGAGATAATATACCACCGACAGCAAGAGGCGTGATAAGGGTCAAAATACTACCGGACGGAAGTTGAGATGAAACAAGATACATCAATAATGCCGCGAGCTTATACCCCATGAAAAAAGAGACCAATGGTACAAGAAAATAAAAAAATATGCCCCTCACCGCTGGATGTGTTTCTTTTTCCTTCCTGATGGTAAGCGTCACTTTGTCAACCAACGCATCTACCATGTTTGCCCGTTTGATGTTAATCACGTAACTCAACGGATTGCTAAAATGGCTTTGAATGCCATCTCGAATGCGTTTAATTTCAGCAAGTGAACCGTCTGTGAGTTTATGTCGTAACTTTTCTTCGAGGGCTTCATCACCTGATAAAAGCATTATAGCCAGTGCTCGTTCATTCACGGTCGTGTTACCCTGTAATATTTTCAGTATCCTTGAAATGCCTTCTTCAATTAAGCTCCCGTAATCAATTGGAAGATTGGGTATTTTTGCAATGGGTATAGCATGAAACAGTGCGTTTATTCCTACCTTATGTGTCGCAATAGTTTTCACGACCGGTGCACCCAAAATTTCTTGCAATACCTCAACGTCAACATTCATACCCCTGTCTAAGAGTTCGTCCCACATATTTAATACCAGCACAACAGGAAGTCCCATTTCTGCAAGTTGGGAGGTAACCAGTAAACCGCGGCGAAGATTCTTTGCATCCGCCACCTGGACGATATGCTTCGTGTAATCCTCTAAAAGCATATCCCTTGCGACACTCTCGTCCTCTGAAAGGGGGATGAGACTATTTGCCCCCGGTGTATCGATAATTTCAATTCCACCGCCCAACCCTTTGCACATGCCTCTGGAAACCTCTACCGTTGTTCCTGGATAGTTTGAGACAGTCACATATTTCCCTGTTAATAAACCAAATATCACACTTTTACCGACATTTGGGTTTCCCACCAGGGCAACCTTATAGTCATTAATATTCACTTTAGACATTCATTCAATCCTATCATCATTCGATACATAACAAAGCAATACAGTAATTAGTATGAACAATCGAAACTGAGTCTCAATAAACACCTAAGTGTAATATTTTTTTAAACCAAGTCAAACATATTCTGTTGCAACAACTTTTAGGCGATTGGAAATCCTACTAGTTAAATAATTACAATTTTTCATTAATTTATTTTTAAATCTTCCGATAATCGCTCATAACGATATCGACAAATACGCCCGCTGTGCAACATTTTCACATCTCAGAACGACAGCTATCCGTAATAATTTTGAAAATAATTTCCAATGTCTTAAATCACTGAATTGCGGATAAATATGCCAACCTCGATAAAAATATATACAATCTTAATATTCATTGGCATTAATTTGAGATTTGCCACAGAAAACATAATTAATGCTCTCATTTTCTTTAATATCCTACAATCGGGTAATCCAGATCTAAGGTATGATATTCACACACCGAGTATCCCTGATATGTATGGTGATGCGGTGATGGTGATAGTCTTTGCCATTGCATATTTGCTTATTACATCAATCCCGCTGAAAAAGGCAGCTACCAATATTTCGTATAATTCATATGATCAGTGGGGTAATGGGTATTCAGACTTCATCAGGCAATTGAACAGTTATATCCTTACGGCAGGCTCCGCATCCATCCTTCCTCAGGTACACCAAATCTCAATAGAACGAATAAAAAATCATATCAGATGGATAAAAGGTATTTTTTTTGTAAGTATCATAGGAATTAGTTTATATCTTTTTTCAAAATATATCTTATCCATATGCTTGGAGGTATTATTTTTTGAAAACGACTCTATACCGTTTATTTTAAATTCTCTGAACGATATCATAAAACTGTGTTCCAGCCTTATTTTTGTCTATGTTTATTGCAGTTATGTTTCCATAAATAAAATTATTAACTTCTTGCTTTATGCATTCTTTTTTATAAGGAATTTTTTTACAACTAATGTAATAGGATTAATTACCGAAAACGACCTACACGTAATTGTTCCCTTCTTGGATTTTCTGACACCCATTATTATCGTTTATTCTATATATTGCGTTGTTTCAAATTATAAGAAGACACCGCTATTTAAATTGAGTTAAATCCAGCCAAATAGTTGAGAAAAGGCAAGTAACTCCATTGGACGTCATACGTATTGCTCAATTCTTTAATCATGTGATAATACTTTTCATACATGTCACATAACACTTCCCTATACTGTGGATTACAATAAAAAACGCGGCATCCTAGCGTTCGAAAGTCTCTAATGCTGCATTGATTATCCTTCAGAAAAGGACAAACATTGTCTGCAAGGTTAAAATCCGGCACTTCCACGTTCTGAGTGATATAATTAATTTCTATACTACTTGCATACAGGACATGATCAAATGTGCTAAAATCACAACACGTTCCGAACTGATTACAACCTGGATTGAGTTGCGTCTTCTCTTTTTCCAGCAGCTGATAGTTTCTTCCTAATTCAG
>JAUPKS010000261.1 GCA_030837315.1 Planctomycetota bacterium | reverse complement strand
GACCTCCGAACCCATCAGGATTTTCAATCACCCTCCGACCAAAGGTCGTTTGCATTTTTGAGTAAATATCCGTGGTGAATTGACCTTTTGTGTCAATATCAACGCCGGCATCTCTGTAAGAAAGTCCTTTTTTTATTTTTTTTGTCATAAATTATTCCAAGTAAAATTAAGGCAAAACGGCCATTCACCCCTACAATAATTAAATTAGAAAGTCCCCTCTTGGGGATTCAGGGGTGGGTAAGTCGGTAACTTCGCGAGATATTCACCTCGTTAGAAATGAGTCTCCATCCGACTGGGGCTAAAAAAAACCAGTTTGATTTTTTCAAAAAACAAAACTGTTACATTAAATTAATATTTTTCTCCGTGCTCTCTGCATCTCTGTGGTTTATTTTTTCCTTCCATGAAGGCCTTATTGAGCCTACCCTGCCTTTACAAAAACCAAGACACATACCACACACATAGGCAAACTCTCGCACAGCAGGTAAGATTGCCAGGACGGATAGCGTCTTTATGAATCTTTGATCTCTATTCCTTACCATGACGATTACACCCAGTGGAACATACACGATTGTTATCGAACTCAAAAAGATAAGGAAAATCAAACCAGGCAAGAGAAACACATGCATCCCGCATGGTATAGTTACTAAAAACGTCAAAAGGCTTATAAATAATACCATAAATAGTATTGGCCGTATCCATAGTTTTATATTGAATGGTATCTGTTCACGAAATTTTAGACCCATTGCATATCCCCAGTAAAACTTTCGTTTCCAAATACCAGCCCATGTATCAGGATACTGGGTTTTCACAATATTGTCGGAGTCGTAAATAACCTCGCCTATTTTATTCAATTTCCAGCCTAACTCAGAGTCTTCACTCCACCACGAATTTTCGTTAAAACCCCCTAAACCTGATAGTTCCTCTCTACGAATGGCCGAATTCACACCAGACAGCTTGTTAGGAACAAGGGACTTCTTAAATACGCCATTCAAAATTTGATCTAAAACGCTGGTTGCATGCGCCAGCACGTTATCCTTATTAGAGGCTTGATATGCCCCCCCTACCGCGACCGTGTCCTGATGTTCAAAACATGATGTATATCTCTGTAACCAATCGGAAGGCACAACGGTATCGGCATCTGTTGTTACAACAACATCACCCGTAGCCTTTTGTAACCCTGAGTTCAAGGCAGCAGCCCTTCCACCATTCTTTTCCCGTCTGACCAGAATCACTCCTTTATCGAGAAATCTCTCAACAATCTGAGTCGTGCGATCGGTCGATGCATCGTCAATAACAATGATCTCCTTGTCGCAATAATTAAGCGAAGTGAGGGAATTGAGACAGGATGAGATGGATTGTTCTTCGTTATACGCGGGAACGAGGATGGAAAATTTCATTAGAAACTCCCCCTCACCCTAGCCCTCTCCCACAAGGGGAGAAGGAGTTTTTCTCCTCCATAATTGAGGCTGGCCAAGAAGTTCAAGACACCCCTCCCTTGATGGGAGGTGTGTAGGGGAGGGTGATAAATTATTATTTTCTTTTTGAAATACCTGTTCATGGATGATTCATCTCTAAAAAAGCTTTCTGAACATGGCCTTCAAAGAATCCAGGGAACCCAATCGCCGAATGTTTTTAAGAATGAATCGGGGAGTCAAAAAGAATTCAAAGTTGGCGCGGCGGACGGCACTTTCAAGATCTGCCTTGCCAAGATGAGGATAGGCAATGTTTGCTTCCTTTGCCACATTGACAGGTTTATAATCTCCGTAAACGAATAATTTATTTTCCCTGGCAATCTTATAAAATTCTGTACCGGGGAAAGGGTTGGCAATATTATACATGACCTGATCCACCTTCAACCGTTTGACCTCTTCCATGTTCTTTTTTATAGTGTCCATTGTCTCCAATGGCGATGCTCCAAACATAATATTAATCTTAGCCGATATGCCATATTTTTTCACCAGATTAATGGCCTCTTCATTTTTTCTAACATCAATATCTTTCTTTACGTAATCTAATATCTCTTGGTTAAAGGATTCAACGCCAAGATCGATAAATTTGCAATGAGCGGCAGACATGGCCTTTACAATAGGCTCATTCAGATGGTCTGACCGTGCTGAACACCCCCATACAATACCAAGGTCTTTGATACCCTCGCAAATCTTTACCGTCCGCTCTTCACCCCATACAAACTGGTCGTCCTGCACGTTTACGGCCTTATACCCTTGAGATTTTAGTAATTTAAATTCCTCAATAATATTTTCAGGCGACCTCTTTTTTACCGGTGGTTTTTTCCCTGACTGGTGTTTGTATTCCAATTCCCTGGAAAAACTCAGTGAAGAAGGAACGCAATAGATACACCGATATGAACAGCCCCGCGAAGTACAAACCGCCGTAAATGGCCTTTTTCCCAACTTTGGGTTATAATAGACATCCCTTTCTTCCAGGAGATGCCTGGCTGGAAAGGGTAATATATCCAGGTCTTCTATAGGTTCTCTGTTCATGTTATGAACAGTATCCCCGGCGCCTCTAAAAGAAACACTTTTTATACCTGTAACGGTTGATTTTGCCTCTAACGCATTCAGCAACTCAAGCATCGTGTATTCGGGTTCACCCCTGACAACATAGGTATCTTCATCTATAACAAATTCTCCAGGTCTGTCGGATGGCGCAGGGCCAAAAAAGACGATTGGTACATGTCCTCTTCGCTCGCGAATATCCATGAGCGCCTGCATATCGGTTTTTTGAGAGAGGTTGACAGAATAGAAGCAATAGACATCACTTAAATCTTCCTTCAAATATGTGAGAAAGTGTCCCCTGTCCCACTTTTTGATTGTCGTTTCAACGTATTTAACTTCGTAACCTTCCTTTTCCAGGATGGCGGCAGCACTCAGGAGGAAGATGTTTGGAACATAATAGAGCAGATATGCACACCCCGCAACCCGCTCTGGGATATTTCCATCAATAGGGGGTGGTACAAGAAAGGTAATCTTCATTTTATACATAGTCCTTTAGGAAAAGAACGTTTATTTCCTTTATCTGTTTAAGTTTTTCATCATTCGTAAGAAATGCATCAACCCCATCGAGTTCTTTTGTTGGAGGAAGATATATTTTTCTTAAGTGATGTACAAGCGTTTCTAATAATTTTAACTGTTCTTGTGGAGAAAGATCTTTTATCTCTTTTTCGATTTTTTCAATGGTTACTATTTTTCTCATGATTAGGAACATCTCCGATAAAAAACTTAGGCATCTTAACTTACTGCCTTAATTCCCTCATTTGCTAACGTCTTGGCTCCGTAATCGAGAACTGCTAATATATCTTCACGTGTAATCTCATATTCAGCCATAACTTCTTCATAAGTCATCCCTCCTGCCAATTTATCAAGGATTAGGTCAACAAGAATACGGGTACTAGTAATGACTGGTTACCAGAGCGTACTTTCTCATCAACACAGATTCTTGACGTTATTCCGCGGTTTGCCTCCCGATTTGTTATGTGCATAAGGAAATGTCATCTTAATTTACTATTAGATTATGGATTGAGTTTTAAAAATATAGCATGAAAGCCTTATCTTTACAAGGCAAAAGAGCTATGAAACCATAGAGAGGTGCGCTTCCGACAAAACGCGAAAGTTTGGCCACAAATAAATCCTTCAAGACCCCTGTGTTCTCACAAGCAGATCAACGATAAGCCTAAATTCCTCACCGCTAAACCAATCTTTGTGAAATTTCTGTCTGGCCAGTACGCGCATATCAACAACACAATCTTCCCAACCCTTCCTGGATTTTCGCTCTAACAGAATTCTACCCACCTCATGACATACAAGGCATTTATCCACCATGATCTGAGCGGCTACATCGTCTCGCATCATTGCGAGGGATACCTGGGATTTCCTGGAGACAAGAACAGACACGCAGATTATAGATTTTTATCATGTTACCGAGTATTTAAACAAAGCGTCAGAGGGCATGTTTCCAGGCAAAAAGGACATCACCAAAAAAACAAGAATGGCTTGATAATGCATGCCACAATCTAAAGCATACACCGGGAACGCCGTTGCATCTTTTGAATGAGTTAAAATCATTTCTCGAAACAAATACTGCCTCTGCTGACGAAAGAGAACAACTTC
>JAUPKS010000260.1 GCA_030837315.1 Planctomycetota bacterium | reverse complement strand
CTCAAAACCCTTCCTCCACCTATCAGAAAAACATATCCTTCCTATAAAATACGAGAATGGATACATAGCGCTTTACCCTTGAGGTTACTCGCGGGTATGCAGATAATCAACGCCAGGATGGATATAATTATGCTTGGGGCGATAAAGGGACCACAAGAAGCTGGTATTTATGCGGTAGCTAATCGTGGGGCAGAATTGGTTGCTTTTGTCCTGACTGCTGTCAATTTAGCACTAGCTCCCACGGTGGCAAATCTTTTTGCAGCGGGAAACATGCAGAAATTGCAAAGCATCGTTACCAAGAGCACACGTATAATACTGGCATGTTCTCTACCCATCGGCCTGGCCCTTATCGTCTTTGGCCATTGGTTTTTACTCCTTTTTGGAGAGGCATTCGCACAAGGCAGATCAGCCCTGGCAATCCTCTCCTTTGGACAAATCGTCAACGCTTTAATGGGTTCTGTCGGTCTTTTACTTGTTATGACCGGACACGAGAGGATTGCAGCAATCGGTGTAGGAATCAGTGCGGTATTAAACATCATCCTGAATGTCTTACTAATACCGAAATGGGGTGTCGCAGGAGCTTCAATTGCAACAGCAAGCAGTATGATTACCTCGAATATTTTGCTGGCAATATGGGTACATAAAACAATTGGAATTCATTCCACACCATTGGGGATATTTTTCCCACGGAGTGTAACACAATGAAGTCTATGTTCTTTGCCGAAGGTGCGCCAAAGTGCTGACTATCACATGTTATAGAATGAAATTATCATCATTTATCCTACATTTCAGGCAGTTGCTGCAGAAAATCTTTGGAAGAAAATTCCCGGTTGTGCCGTCACACAACAATACCCCACAGCGTCCGATCAGTATTATTTCCGTGCGCTTTTCAGATGAATTCGAACAGAACATCGCCTGTTCTCCCTGTGCTGTCAATCCTTTGAACCAGTTGATTACGGTGGACAATACCGCCAATGTATTTTACTACAGTCTTTCAGAAGCGATTAATGAAGGCTTGGCGAAGGCTAAACACGACTTGCTCGTTGTTGTGCATGAGGATGTGTACCTTCCCGAAGGCTGGCATGCGTGCCTGGAGACCGCGCTTGCGGCGCTGGAAGCATACGATACCGAATGGGGTGTTCTCGGTACTGCTGGTGTAAGTGCAGAAGGCGTTTTGCGCGGACATTACAGTGATCCAAACAATTATTGCAATACCTTCAAGAAAAATGAATGGTTCACTCCTATATCAAGTATTGACGAACATTTGATGATTTTTCGTAAATCTAGCGGATACAGCATGGACAATCTGCATCCCGGCATTCACGGTATCGGCACCGACCTAGTTCTCAGTGCACAACAGAAGGGTGCGCGTTGTTATGTTATTAATGCGCCCAGTATTCATAAATATAAAGACGCACAAGGAAAGATTATTAACTCAATCGATGATTCTCCTAAAATAATTGATCGCGTGAATTATGCCTATATAGCTGATAAACAGTGTTGCGATGACTATATCAGGTACAAATGGGATGCCCTTACTCCATTTTCCTCGATTGTTACCCAGTATGAAAAATGGCGGCATCCCGCCGATGACCTTAAAGGTCTGCCGCTGGAGATACTTGCCTGTTTGGACAATCCAATAATTTTGCTTGGAAAAGGCGGTGGCGGATCGCGCATGCTTTCTTTCCTGGTGGAAGACTGTGGTGTATGCTTAGGCAACACGGTGAATGTTTCCGGCGACTGCATGGATATGGTGATTGCCGTATACCAGGGCGTGATAGAAAAATACAAATGCAAAGCAGCCTGGCAGAAAGAACTGTTGGTGTCGCAATTGCGCCTGGCTGCAGTGCGGATGCTGAAGAGCATGGATTCTGCCAAACGGGCGCTCTGGGGATTCAAACTTCCGGAAAATCTGCTTCTGCTTCCAGAATTAAATCAAGCGTTTCCGTGCGCGCGCTATATCCAGATGTTCCGAAATCCAGTCAAAACTTGTCTCAGGCGCACACACATGACCGCAAGGCTGGACAACCAGATTGGCAGGGTGACCCTGCCGCTCGCATACCGCGAAGCCGGTTTGCCGGTTTCTCAGATTTTGGCCGACTCATCTGCTTTGCGCATGGCGTATACCACGCTTCATCAGCTTAAATGTGCACTTTCATTCTGTAGAAATCAACTTGATTCTTCACGGTATTATGAAGTATATTTCGAAGACCTTCTGACAAAACCGGATGAATCTGTCCGGAACGTATGCAATTGGCTTTCCGTAAAACAGGTATCGCATACTTTAGCATCCGAAGTAGATTTGAAACGCTCGTCACGTCCGGGCATCATGTATCAAGAAGACATAGAAAAGAAGGTAAAGGAGATTCTTCGCCCTCTTATGACAACTCTTAATTATGAATAGCATTCCATCCGCGGCAGTATGAGCACTAAGGTTATAATTTCAGGTATTAACCGTTCAGGTACCAAACTGGCCTCATACCTGATTGCCAAAGCATGCAATCTGCGGTATATCTGTTTTGAACCGTTTTACTGGCAAGGCGGAATCGACGCCTCACTCGGTGATGACTGGTCTCCGCATATCCGTTCCCGGACACGCTCCAAATCTGGCAAAGAGGAGCACGAACGACTACCTGTTTATTGCAACGGCACCGAAAAATCTCCCTGGCTGCATTCTCTGCTGAACGAGCAGAAGTGGGACCTGGTAAAATTTGTTGAAATCGGTCGTGTACAACTATATCACACCATATGTCCCGACGCGTTCCATATCGGTTTGATCCGAGATCCGGTCGGTCAGTTTTGCAGTCTGAAAGGATCTACCATCCAGAAAAACTATGTAGTTGACCAGTGGAAACGGCTAAGAAAAGAGCTGAAAGGACATGACCCGCTGCCTGGTGCGGAACAATGGCTGTCGAATGATATGGCTGCCTGTGCCCGTCTTTACGCCGTGCTCTATACGAAACTTAAACATGACCTCCCAGAGGGCAGTCTGCGGGTCAGCTATGATGAACTTAGTTCATCGCGGAAATGGCTGGTAGCGATGTCCAATGCGCTGAAAGCAAATTTGCACTTCGCTATCAATGTGCCGCCGATGGGTGTTTCGACCCGTCAGGATCTGTCTGAACACGAACACAGGTATATTATTGATTCGCTTATGCCTGTATACAATTCATTTCTAGAAAAGGACCACACAACAACTGCGTGAAGCATCGTGATGAAAATGCACGGTAAACTGCTGCTCATTCCACAGTATTGTAGGCCAAGGAATCTGCTCCGTGACGGAAGGCCTATAAGGGAACAAGCATGACGCGTTTTTTTAGAAAGTAATGTGGGATAATGAGTTCTTGGCCTTGCCATTATCACCAGGATTGAACCATTTGTCCGCTGCGGACTTGATTATGAATGCAGCGTTTTGTGATGGTCCTGGCTGAAAAATACACTCTGCAAACTTTTGTATTGAATCGCTATTTGTACGGCTGTCTGGATTGTCTCATCCCTTTAATTGGCTTTCTCTTGCTCGATGGTGATAAAATTAATTAGTATTTCTCAATTGCAACCCCCATGCCTCCCTCGTTCTCTATTTTCATCGATATTCACGTGGGAAGCCCTCCTTTTTCAAAAAACTAAATTGTTACGTTTTCTTTGACAAATAAATTTATTAAAGATAGAATCCGTTCTATGAAAAAACAAGCAGAATCCAAAAGGTACCTTGTCTCCTTTGATAGTCATACCACTGCCCATGTCTTTACCGATGTGCTGGTAATTGGAAGTGGAGTGGCAGGATTCAGCGCCGCCATACAGGCAGCAAAGCATGGTAGTGTATTGATTGTTACGAAAGAAAAGATTGATGAAAATAATACGACCTATGCACAGGGAGGGATTGCTGTCGTTCTGTCTGACAAGGATACGGTAGCGAAACATATAAAAGACACGCTGGATGCAGGTCAGGGTTTGAGTGACGCCGCGACAGTAAAGGCCGTAGTTAGCGAAGGTCCCAGGCGGGTGAACGAATTGATCGAATGGGGCGCTTCATTTGACAAAGAAAACAACCATCTGGTCTTTACGCAGGAAGGCGGGCACCATTTCCCTCGTATTATTCATGCCCAGGGGGACTCGACAGGAAAAGAAATAGAACAAACCCTGATTCGGGTTGTGAAAGAAAACAAAAATATTAAGATATTTGACCATACCTTCGTAATTGACCTCATTACGAAAGATGGAACTTGTAACGGTGCAGTTGCCTGGCACGCAAAGAAAGGAAACCTGTTGATCTGGGCAAAGCGAACGATCCTTGCAACAGGGGGATGCGGCCAGGTCTACCGCGAAACGACGAATCCGGACGTGGCTACGGGGGATGGACTGGCAATGGCATACCGGGCCGGTGCCGCCCTTCAGGATATGGAGTTCATGCAATTTCATCCTACAACACTCTATATTGCGGGGGCAGTACGGTTCCTCATTACAGAAACCGTGCGGGGCGAGGGGGGGATATTAAGGAATAAAAAAGGGGAGAGATTTATGCCAAAGTATCATCCGCAGGCAGAACTGGCGCCACGAGATGTAGTGAGCCAGAGCATCTTGAAAGAGATGCAAAAGACCGACCAAACCCACGTGTATATCGACGTTCGTCATATTCCAAAAGAACGATTGTATGCTCGTTTCCCCAAGATCAGGGAAATTTGTGCATCTTTTGGAATTGATATTGCAAGAGACCTTATTCCGGTGCGTCCCAGCGCCCACTATATGATTGGTGGGGTGAAGGTCAATCGTTTTTCCAGAACTGCTATCAAACAACTCTACGCTTGTGGTGAAGTAGCCTGTACGGGAATGCATGGAGCCAATCGGCT
>JAUPKS010000259.1 GCA_030837315.1 Planctomycetota bacterium | reverse complement strand
TCTGATGCGACTGTGGCAGATAATGGAAGTCCCGATGCAATACCTTTGGCAACGGTAATAATATCAGGGACCAGATCAAAGTGATTGGAAGCAAACATTTTTCCCGTGCGACCCATGCCTGATTGCACCTCATCGGCAACATAAAGGATGTCAAAATCACGTGTAAGTTGATAGAGTGCCTTGTGAAACTCTTTTGGAGGCACAACGTAGCCGCCTTCCCCTTGGATAACTTCGACAAAAATAGCCGCCACATCCTCCGGTGGTACCTTTGTCTTGAATAATTCTTCCCGTATCCAGGTAACACAGTACATATTACAGGTATCTGGAGTTAAGCCGTAATGGCATCTGTAACAATAGGCATACGGGATGTGAATAACCTCGGGAACGAGGGGGAGAAAGTGTTTGCGTTGATTTAATTTTGTATTGGTCAGAGAGAGTGCCCCTATAGTTCTTCCATGGAAGGCATTGTAAAATGCAATAACAATAGTGCGTCTTGTGTGGTAACGTGCCAATTTAAATGCGGCCTCTACAGACTCTGCTCCGGAATTGCCAAAGAAAACTTTTTTTGTATGAGGGCCCGGACAAATTGCAGAAAGCTTTTCAGCCAACATGATATGCAAGGGGTTATAAAAATCTGCGCCTGACATATGAATGAGGGTGTCTGCCTGGCTTTTAATTGCCGATATAATCTGGTCGTGGTTGTGTCCGGTGTTGCAAACAGCAACACCAGCAGTAAAATCAAGGAAGGTATTATTGTCGACGTCCGTAACAACCATGCCCTTTGCGCTTTTTACCACTAATGGATAGCTCTTGGTTGACGATGGCGAGACAAATTGATTTTCCTTCTCCAGGTACTGAATTGCATGAGGGCCGGGTAGTTTAGTACGAATGCATGGATAATTATTTGTCATCAGTGTGACCCCTTAATAGTATAATTATCAAGTACTGCATTAGCTTTTCTTCTGACAATAATATTTATATACTAAATCGGCAAATGCCTCCAGTGCATATGAACCTTTTCCGAGGTCAGAAAGGCATCTTCTAAATGCACGGAGATTTTTAAAATTTTCTGATAGATACTGGGCAACAAATGTTTCGGCGGATATAAAATTGAGTTCCTGACCTTTGTCATCAGGACTTTGGTAAATCTTATAAGCCACAATGTCCGCGATCATTTTCAAATTAATATCTTTTGCGCGTGAAATCATATTCTTGACGATTTCAAAGCTCAAGAGCTGTTTGTCCTGGTAGTAATTATATACCGCATCAGCACATTGATTAATTGATTTCATTCCTTTATCAAGTTGAGTTAAGTAAGTTTTGAATGAATCAATATCCTTAAAATTTTCAGATATATACTGGGCCACAGCCTCGGCAGAAGCAAGAAAATTTGACTCTGGTCCCATATTGTCAGGGCTTTCATATATTTTATACGCTACGATATCGGCAATAGTCTTCAGTGAGATATCTTCTTTGCTGTGAATTTTGCTTTTTATGAACTCTTTATCAACACCCATTTTTTACTCCCCCCTGTAGTTTAAAAAACAAAATACTTATTCTTTGACTTGACAATTGCACATTTTATAAATATATTTACAGAAGAGCAAATACCATAAACTACAATAATACATAAGCAGGCAATGAAAACCAAAGCAAAAAATAGATTTCTCAACGCGATCACACTGCCGAACTACGACTTTATTATTAACTCCCCGGAGTTTAAAAAAGAAGGGGAAGATTTTACTATTTGGTTTTTTGAGGGTATCCTTGAAAAGAATCCCAATTATATGGATTGCCTTATGTATTTAGGCAATGCATATACGGTACAGGGTATGTATGAAAAAGGTCTTCTGGTAGACCAAAAGTTAAGTCGTCTTAGGCCGACCGACCCTCTTGTGCACTACAACCTCGCTTGTAGTTACGCATTGCTAAAAAATATTGATGCGGCATTTGAAGCCCTGGAAATGGCAATCACCGTAGGGTATAAAGATATGTATCATCTGGAAAGAGATAAAGATCTGGTTTATCTCAAAGAAGATGATCGTTATCAAAAGTTGATTGAAAAAATGAAGAAATGCTAATAGAGCATACGTGAAGGAAGGGTTTTTTTGTAAGCAATATGAATTCCCTCCAGCGTCAAATAGGGAATTACCTCAGCAATGAGGGGGATTTCCCCTGCTAACATCTGTGCATTTCCTCCCGTTGCAATTACCGTTGGTTTGCATTTCAGCTCATCACAAATCATGCTTATCAGATGGTGTACCATTCCGATAACCCCCCAGTAAATGCCAGATTTTATTGCCTCTTCTGTGTTTTTCCCAAGGACATGCTTCGGTTTGCTGATAGATATCTGAGGTAAAAGTGCTGTAGCGTGGTGGAGCGCTTTTGAACAGGTGTCTATCCCTGGAGTAATAATTCCCCCTAAAAAAGCGCCTTTATTGTTTATTCCGTCAATAGTTATTGCAGTGCCTGCGTCAACGACGATTGTCCAATCTTTTGTCCTTTCAAATGCGGCAAGTGCATTTACCAATCGGTCTGCACCAACCTTTTCTGGATATTCGGTCAAAATCGGGGCAGGGATTGGAATATCTTTTCCGATCTGCAGAGGTTTTATCAGAAGATGTTTCTGGATATATTCAATGACGCTTACCTCTCCCTGTGGATTAACGGATGCGAGAATAACAGCTTGTATTGTGGAAGGAGAGACCGTATGAAGAACTGTTGTAAAATTTGCCGGAAGCGGGTATTCGTTTCTTATGGTATGAGCAGATCGTAGTACGCCTTCTTTGAATATTCCAATATGGATATTGGTATTGCCAATGTCAATGGCTAACTGCATAGAGATTCGCTTACACAGGACTGGTCCTCATGGAGTGCGCTTGCAATTAAATTTAACAGTACGCTGATGTTTTTTCCCGTAGCCATAGAGACAGGACAGACTGGTTTAGATATTTGTTTTTCCAGGGTCTGAATACACTTCGTGCCGGTTTCTGTATCGAGAAGATCCATTTTGTTTGCAATAACAATTTCTGTTTTTTCAGCAAGGCCCGGATTGTATTGTCTTAATTCATTCCGAACAATGTGATATGCGTCCAAAGGAGCTACCTGGGCAAAAGGTGAAACATCCAGAAGGTGGACTAATAATTTTGTTCTTTCAATGTGACGGAGAAATTCATCTCCAAGCCCTATTCCCCGGTGTGCCCCTTCAATAAGCCCCGGGATGTCAGCAACAACAATTCTTCCATAGTCCCCTATTTCTACAATTCCTAATTGAGGTTGTAGTGTGGTGAACGCATACTCGGCAATTTTTGGTTTCGCCGCAGATATTCGGGAGAGTAGCGTTGATTTCCCGGCATTGGGCATTCCGATGAGACCGACATCTGCAAGCAACTTTAGTTCAAGGATCAGCCATCGTTCTTCTCCTGGCTTCCCCTTTTCCGCCTGCCTTGGAACCTGATTGATAGAAGTCGCAAAACATTTATTTCCTCTGCCCCCTCGTCCGCCTCGCGCAATTACGATGCTTTCCTCGACGGTACTCATGTCTTTCAAGATGCGTCCGCTTTCTCTGTCTTTGATTACAGTACCTCGGGGTAAATCTATGGTGAGGTCCTTACCATCTTTGCCTTTTTTGGTAGTGCCTTTTCCATGTGCTCCATTTCCCGCAATATGTTTTACGCGAGAAGTAACATCAAGCAATGTATCTATCTTCTGGCAGACACGCAGGATAACATCTCCTCCTTTACCGCCGTTTCCCCCATCTGGTCCTCCGTAGGGAATGTATTTCTCCCTTCGGAAACTGACACAACCGTTTCCCCCATCACCTCCTTTTACAAATATAACAGCTTCATCGACAAACATTATATTTTTACCAAAGAAACAAAGACGAGATTTTTGGAAAGATATCAACCGGTGAAGTAAAGCCACGGCAAGGATAAAACGGGAAATGGGAGAATCTTCATTTCAAACACATCCCATACCCCGTTTCATCATGGTATCTAATTTATTATTCGGCGTAAAAGTTAAATCTCATACCGCAAGGACTTCGTGGTTAATAAATCGGATGCCAGGAGATTTCAAGACACGGGTGTTGTATAAACACTTACACGGCGCCTTGTTTCAAACTTTACCGTTCCGTCTATCATAGAAAACAACGTATAATCTCTCCCGAGCCCGACGTTCATTCCAGGCTTAAACTTCGTTCCACACTGGCGGACGATTATACAGCCAGCAGTTACAAATTGTCCGCCGAATCTTTTTACCCCACGCATTTGCGGATTACTGTCTCTTCCGTTCTTTGAAGAACCTTGCCCTTTTTTATGTGCCATGTTACGAACCTCCGTTTCAGATACATTAAATTAAACACAGACAAACAAAGTTTGTCTATGCCACTCTTTCGTATTGAAAATTCTTTAACGTGAATTTAAGTCTAGCCACAAACAATTTCTTTAATCTTTATCCGGGTATATTTTTCCCGGTGTCCTTTTCTGGTCAGCGACTCTTTCCTTCTGCGGAATTTTATGGTCATGCACTTCACACCTTTTTTTATACCCTCGACTTCTGCAATGACCTTTGCATTTTTACTGGCCGGAGTCCCAAAAGTCGTTGTGCCTTCTTCATTTGAGCAAACCAATACATCGTTAAATTCCAAAATTTGCCCAATTTGAGCATCGGCTTTCAGGTCGATGAGATGGCGCTCGCCAGCCCGTACCTTGTACTGCTTACCCCTGTCTTTTACTATTGCATACATTGTTTACTTTCTCCTTTCCTTTCCTTGTTACATTATGATGGGTTCGTCTCTCTGGTTTAAATAGCGGATATCGATCTTACCGTATTCGTGATTCGGTGCGCTAAAGATAAGTACCTTTTTCGTATAGGATTCTTCAATTTCTATCATTTGTTTTCTCTTTTGATTTTGCAGGTAATTTGCAACCTCAGGATTTGCGATGATTTCGATTTTTGCAATTTGTGGTGAATGGATAGCAAACTTCAGGTCTCTCATGGCATTCAAACAAAGACTCTCAATCGTTTTCGCGTATCCGGTACCGCCGCAAAACTTGCATTCTTCAAAAAGAACATCCCTCAGACTTGAGCGGATCCTTTGTCGGGTAAGTTCAATAGTGCCAAATTTTGACATCCTCAGCATCTTTGTTCTCGCCTTATCCCTTTTCAAGGCATCTGTAATGACCTTTTCGATAGCATGAATATGTGATTCTGTTCTCATGTCAATAAAGTCGATTACAATTACACCACCCAGGTCTCGCAACCGGATCTGGCGTACAATTTCCCTTGCAGCTTTGAGATTTGTCTTGAATGCTGTTTCTTCCGGGTCGCACTCCTCTTTAAATTTACCACTATTGACATCAATTGCAACCAGCGCCTCGGTCTGTTCTATTATGATTGAGCCTCCGCGCGGTAAGCGGATTTTTTTACAGTTTATCTCCTCAATCTCTTTCTCGATGTTATATTTGTGAAATAAGGGCTTATCCTCACTATAGCGGGTTAAAAGTTTTTCGGATTTTGGCATAATCATACGAAGGAAATCACGGGTCCTTTCATAGACGGCTTCTGTATCTACGATGATTTCTTGTATGTCGGTGGAAAAGATATCCCGAATAGCACGAATAACCAGATCGCTTTCCTGATAAATGGTTTCCGGTGAATTGACATCTTTTGCCCGTCTCTCTATGTTTTTCCAAAGTTTTAAGAGATAATGAAAGTCCTTGTGGATTTCTTTTTTGGTCTGCAGTGCCCCTGCTGTCCGTATGATAAAACCGACATTCGGCGGCGGATTTAATCCTTCGAGTATCTTTTTGAGCCTTTGCCGCTCTTCTTCACTTGCAATTTTCCTGGAAACTCCATGACGGGGTACGTCTGGCATTAAAACCAGAAACCTTCCCGGCAGGCTAATATACGTGGTTAAACTGGGACCCTTGGTGCCAATACTCTCTTTTGTTACCTGAACCAATACTTCTTGTCCTGTATGCAAAACATCCCGTATCTTATGGAATGTCCGATGAGGTTTGGCATGGGCATCAGCATCTGATGGCAGATTCCCGTTTTCTGTTGGAATCAAGATGTCCGATGCGTGGAGAAATCCGTTTTTTTTGAGTCCAATGTCAACAAAAGCAGCCTCAATACTGGGCTCAATGTTCACAACCCTTCCTTTGTAAATATTCCCTGCGATCTGTTCCCGGGAACTCCTTTCAATGTAAAGTTCCTCTAAAACATTATTTTCTAAAATGGCAATTCGGCATTCTTCGGGTTCAACTGCGTTGATAAGCATCCTCTTGTCCATGTTTTTTCCCTTAGTTAGGCAGAAGAAGACAGGTTGACTTTTGTTCTGATAATTTCAAAGAGCTCTTTTTTCTCATTTTTAAATAATGAATGGATCACCTCTTCTGGTCTCGCCATGCCCTCCGAGCCCATTTTCATAGACAAAATTAAACGGTCGGGCTTTACCGAGATTTCCTGAATAGATGGTCGAATGTTAAAAGATTTTTGCTGTCCATCTTTTGTGCGATTTACCGTGATGGACGGCTGTTGCAGAAACTCGCTAATCTGTAAAGTCTTTAAAAGGCCTTGATCTTTAAAAACAACCTCATAGACTACGTCGCGTGCCGAACCCTTCTCGGTATCCGGCATGTGCACCCCTGAAAGAATGTGAATGCCTTCCGGTATTTGTCGGCATAAACTTTCAACCACAATTTCAGGTGGCATCGATCTAAACAATTCCAGCTCCAGGACTTCATCTTTACCGGATATTCCAACACTCAGTGCTAGGGGAATGGATAATTTCGGGTGAGGATTGAAACCTTTGGACATCGCTATAGGTATGTTAGCCCTTCTAATCGCCCTCTCAAAGAGCTTCATCAAATCGTGATGAGAGATAAAGCGAAGATCACCTGACTTATTAAATCGAATACGTATTTTTGATATAATGAATCAACCTTTTTAAAAGACTTCAAATATAATTAAATAAAATAGTTAGGAGAAATTCTAATAAGGATATTTCTCGCTGTCAAGGATAATTTTGGCCGTCAAATACCTCTGGCAGGATATCAATGGCAATATTTCGGAGATAACTAATCGTTTTTTCCGGGTCTTCAAACTGGCAAGCAGTTTCTGCTATCTCTTTGGCATTTTCAAAGGTAATCGACCGTACAATTTTTTTGACTTCGGGTATAATTGATGCTGGTGCCACACTGAACTCGGTGAGTCCCATACCTACAAGCAGTGCGGTGTATTCAATCTCACTTCCCATTTGCCCGCATATTCCCACGGGAATATTATTGTCTTGTGCAGCTTTAATGGCGAGCTTTAAAAGTCTTAAAATAGCCGGATGTGCAGGGCAATATAAATAAGCTACCCGTTCATTATTTCTATCGACAGCAAGAGAGTACTGAATGAGATCATTCGTGCCAATGCTGAAGAAATCACACTCTTTTGCCAGGATATCCGCAATTATGACGGAAGAAGGCACTTCAAGCATTATTCCCATAGCTGTGTTTTTGTTAAAAGGGATACTTTCCTTATCTAACTCTTCCATGGTTTCCCAAACCATTTGTTTTGCGCGTCGCAGTTCTTGGAGGGAAGAGATCAGAGGGAATAAGATTTTCACGTTACCCAAAGCAGAAGCCCGTAAGATTGCTCGCAGTTGTATCTTAAATAGAGAAGGATTTTCAAAGCAATAGCGGATAGAACGACATCCCAGGAAAGGGTTTCCTTCTTTTCTGTCATCTAAATAATCAAATTTGTCAGCGCCAAGATCAAGGGTTCTGATGATAATTGGTTTGTCCTTTAATTCTCGAACGACCGTGGTATATGCCTCTAAATGTTCCTCTTCTGTTGGGGGTTTGGGTGCACCTAAGTAAAGAAATTCTGTTCTATAAAGGCCAATTCCCTCTGCGCCGTATCTTACATTCATGTTAATTTCTTTTGGAAATTCGATATTACCAAAAATGGAAATATGTTTACCATCCCCCGTTGTGGAGGGTTGATCTTTTAGCTCTGTGGCTAGTTTCTCCTCGAAGACGTGGATGCTTTTGGCCTTGCTTCGGTATGCTGTCAAAGTTTCATCGTCTGGCCTGATGATGACAATGCCACTATTGCCGTCTATAATTACGGTGTCACCCCCGAAGACGTCTGTTGTAATGGTGCCAAGTCCTACCACGGCCGGAATGCCTAATGCCCGGGCAACGATTGCGGTATGGGATGTCCTTCCGCCAACATCGGTAGCAAAGCCTTTGACTTTTTCAGTATCAAGTGATGCTGTTTGGGACGGGGTAAGGTCATGGGCCATTAAGATTACTTCTTCGGTAAGGTTTTTAAGCTCCTCTCTCTTTTCACCTAATAAATTTCGCAAAAGGCGCCGTTCAATATCAAATATATCACTTACTCTTTCTGCGAGATATGAATCGTGGACATCCTGAAATTTTCTGATATAAACACGCAAAGCCAGGGATACGGCAAATTCTGGCGTAAAATTGGCTTTTTTAATTTTGTCAATAATCTCATTTTTTAGCCTTACATCCTGCAATACCATCCGGTGTGTTCCAAAGATTGATCCAATTTCTGAACCGAGGTTGTCTGAAACCTTTTGCTCTAAATCATGAATTTCTTTTTTTGAATCTTCAATGGCCTTTTCAAGTCTGCAGATTTCGCCTTCCACCTCGTCTTTTCTGAGAATATGACGAGGAATGCGGTATCCTTCACTTTCAAACATGAAGGCAGCCCTGATGACTACGCCCGAGGAAACTGCAATTCCCTTTCTAATTTCCATGAATTCTTCTTCGAACTTGCTTTTTATCAACCCTTCCAGGGCATCCAGCGCCTCTGCTGCATCGGTCCCCTTTGCACAAATCACAATTTCTGTGCCGTTTTCAGCGCCTAGGGTTAAGAGCTCAATGATGCTCTTGCCATCGACCTCTTTATTTTTTGTTTTTATACGGATTTCTGAAGTAAATTTATTAGCAATTTCTGCGAATTTGGTTGCAGGCCGTGCATGCATCCCATTGGAATTCGAGATTTTCACCTTTCGTTCTAATAGTTGAGAATTTATAGCGTAAATATCCATATTATAACGTAAATATCTTTCTTGATTTTATAAATAACCGCACGTTTTTGGGATACAATACAGAGGAAGCCTGTTTTTGAATGAAGCAGACACGCTTCCTTGCGATCTTACAAAAAAGGAGAGATCCTGAATGTTCCCGGGTTAAACCTGGATACCGTCAACCTCGCGTAATATTTCAATTATACCATCTCTACCATTTGCCACGCGCATGAAACGGCGGAAATCGTTATCTCGGATAACAGTTGATATCCTTTCGAGTGCAGCAAGGTGTAATCCTGCAGAATCATTTGGGGAAAGCAACAGAAAGAAAAGATGAACAGGTTCTCCATCAAGGGCATTGAAATCAACGCCGTTCGTTGACCGTGCAATCGTTCCCGTAATCTTTTTTATACAATCATGTTTCGTATGAGGAACCGCTACGCCCTTCCCTATACCAGTACTTCCCAATTCTTCCCTTTTCATAAGAGATTTCAGGATATTTTCAACATCCTTAGGGTTGATTTTTTGTGCATCTTTCAGTGAGCACACCATTTCTCGAATTACAGCCTCCTTTTCAGTAGCTTTAATTTCTGTGATAATAGCGTCTCCCACAACAAAATCAGTTAATTTCATCCTTTAAAATTCCTCCAATAGAGTTGTTATCCATCATGATTCTGGTATACCTTCAAAACCTTCCGTTTCGGTAGTTGAGGGTTTTTTTCTGCGGACGATTCTGGATTGGATCTTGCCCTTATGCTTTTTCAGTTGGGCTTCGATCTTATCAACTACCAGATCAATCGCCCGATACATGTCTGGATTTGATGCCTCTGCAACCATCGTAGGGCCTCTTGAGACCGAAACGATCATTTCAACAATATGACTATTGTCACCGCCAATATCTAAGGTAATTTGGATCTGCAATATCCACTCAAAAAACTTCTTTATTTTCTCCGCCTTTTGTAAGGCGTAATTTTTAATAGCTTCCGTTATGTGCAAATGCCTTGCAACAATGGTAATGTTTTCCAAGGGAGAATCCTTTCTGAAAAGGTAAAAGTTTCTCAGTATACCTGAACGACTCATTGTACTTATAATAAAATTGTCAGTCAAGGAAATTAAGGAACATCGGGTAAGCGATCTTCCGCAATATCCATATCATAGTGACTTTGCAAGTTTATCCAATAAAGAGACAAAGAATTGGAAATAGGCTGAAGAAATGAGAATGCAGGGGTTTGACCCCAAAACATTATCTGGCGGTTGCCAAAATGAGTAAATGAACAGATATGGCACCGGCGTCTTTTAGTTTTTTAGAGCACTCCATTACCGTTACTCCCGTAGTTAACACATCATCAACAAGTAATATCTTTTTTCCTTTAAACGATTTTGGATCGTTTACAAAAAATGCATTGCGGATGTTCCTCTGTCTCTGACTTTTTGATAATTGTGTTTGCGACGAGGTGTTTTTAATACGGCAAAGGTTGTTTGTTGACAGAGGTTTTGAAAAATATATTTGAATTCCCCGTGCCAGAAGTTCCGATTGGTTGAAACCTCTGCGCATTTTTTTTAGCCAATGAAGAGGCACCGGCACTACGACATCGACGTTCGGAACAATCTCTTTCAGTTTTTCTTGTGCCAGCACAATATCATTCAGTGCCGTGAAGAGGAATTTTTGTCTCGAGTACTTAAACGTATGTATCAATGTTTTTATAACACCTTCGTAATGGGTAATGGATGTCAGGGTGTTGAAGGGGAGATGTTTCCCTTTACATGACGGACAACCTTCCTTCGCCGTCGAAATGATGTGTGGCCCCAGGGCAGCGCCGCATCGGATACAATGAGAATTGTTAACATAGGGGATTTCTTTTTTGCAATTCTCGCAAAGATAAAGTTCGTACGAATTATTTAAATTGAGGTTGCAATGGAGACAGGATCGGGAATAGAAGAGATCTAAAAAGACATGTACGTATTCACCAATAGCCATAGTTACATATGCAGCATATCAAAGAATAATAATCCTACAGACCCGAAAATAATGATAGGCAACCATGCTGCTAATATGGGATGGATCATTCCTGTATTGCCGAGGTTGGAACAGAGAAAAGTCAAAGCATAAAAAATGCCGCAGATAAGGACACAGAGCCCCACACGTAAAAATAAATTCCTGCTTAATCGTTCGAATCCCACTACGAGGGGTATGCCGAGCAGGAGTAGTACAAAGTGAGTAAGGGTATAAGTAATTCTGGAATGAAATAACACGCTGTTTCTTGGATTGTCTGGTTCGCTTTTACACAGGTCTTTCAGTTGCTCAAAATTTAACAAACTGGGGTCAAGCTTTATTTTTCCCAGTTCCATAGGAGTTATCGTTGACGTAAACTCCAAACTTTCAAGTTGTTGTATGGGCGCAATCCACTTTCCCTGCTCATTATAAACATGTTTTGTTACCCTGCTCAGCAACCATGTGCCATTTCCCAGCCACCTGCCTTCATCGGCACTGATGGTAAATTTCTTTTTTCTGTTTTCATATCTTCCCAGGATAAATACCGACTGCATGGTTTGCGTTTTGTTGTTATATTTCCAGATACGAAGTAACGTGTTATTTTCTTTATCGTCTAAAAGAAGATTTCGCTGGGTATTATCACTAAATGAGGTCTGCTGTAAGGTTTCTAGCCTTTCTGCAAACCGTGGGATAATCCATTCCTGATCTCCGAATGAGGCAAAGGACAAAAACACCGTAATGATAAAGATAGGGAGTAATGTCCGATACAGTGAAATACCGGCAACCTGCATCGCCAGTATTTCCCGATTTTTGGCTAGTCTTACCAGAACCAAGCTCACTGCAATCAGGGTAACGGCGGGAAAAAATTGAAAGATAATGACAGGAAAGAGATATGTATAGTAACGTAGTCCCGTGTTAAGGGCATCTCCCCCCATATCCACAAATTCTCCCAGTTTTTGAAGGAGGTCGACAATGATATAAATGCCACAAATACTAAGGAGGCACATGAAGAACGTGGGGATAAAAGCCTTTACTATATAATTGTCGAGTCTGGAAAACATACTTTTATGCCGGAGTAGCTAATGAAGTACGGAGTTCTTTATATAATTGAACAATAGGTTTTTTTAAAACGGGATGGACAACGTTGGGCGCAATCTCAACAAATGGCTCCAAAACAAATAACCGCGTGTGCATCAGGGGGTGCGGTATTATCAGTTGCTCATCATCAACGATTGCATCACCGTAGAGCAGAATATCAATATCAATTGTCCGGGGTCCCCATTTTACCGTACGAACCCTGCCCATGAGAGTCTCGATATGCTGAAACCGTTCAAGTAATTGATGGGGTGATAATGCGGTTTTCATGTCAAGGACGGCATTCAAAAACAGCGGCTGCGGGGGCCCACCTACGGGTACAGTTTTGTAAAACCGCGAAAGTCTTACCGCCTGTATCTCCTTTATCGGAACAATATGGCTGTAAGCAGACTGTAAATTTCTTTCCTTATCCCCCAGATTTGAGCCGAGACCAATGTAAACATGTACCATAGATAATCTTTCCTGACCGACATGCTGGACTAAATTTTATTTTGATATGGTTTCTGTCCTTATACCGTACAAAAATTCTTGGAGCGTACACAGCTTCCACATTCTGGGCATTCATCTATACGGCAATCGGGAGTAATTCCCTCGTGGAAAGATTTCTGCCTTTCGTTCATGAGAAATGGTTTTACAACCCCACAACTGATGTGGTCCCAGGGGAAGACCTCGTCGTCGTTCCTTTGGCGGTGCACATAAAAGGTCCAATCAACCCCCGCCTTTTGAAATGCATCAATCCATTTTTGAAAGTGGAAGTGTTCTTCCCATGCATCAAACTTACATCCATCCTGCCAGGCCTGATAGATGACCTTCCCTACCCTTCTGTCGCCTCTTGCAAAAACACCTTCCAGAATACTGCGCTCTGCATTGTGAAATTTGATATGAATGCATTTGCGACGGATTCTATCAAACAATCTGTTTCGGATCTCTTTTATTCGTTGAAGGGTAACCATAGGATGCCATTGAAAGGGGGTATGTGCCTTGGGTACAAAAGGCGCAACGCTGATATTCACTTGTCCAAAATTGCCGCTGATGCCCTTTTTCAGGTCGGAAACATGATAGGCAAGTCTTGCAATGGCATCGATGTCGTCGTCCGTCTCAGTGGGAAGTCCGACCATAAAATAGAGCTTTACTAAATTCCAGCCCTGCTTAAATGCCTCCCCCACTCCCGTGAAAAGATCTTCGTCGCTGATGTTTTTATTAATGATTTTTCTCAAACCCTGGGTTGCTGCTTCAGGCGCAAGGGTAAGTCCTGATTTACGAACGGTGTTCAGCATGGAAGGTAAAAGGACAAGCTGTTCATTCACCCGCAGGGAAGGGAAAGAGATATTTACATGCCTTGGAATAAAGATTCGGTTCATCTCTTCCATTAAACGTTTTAAGGAGGGATAATCGCTGATAGAAAGAGAAGCCAGGGAAATTTCGTTATGTCCCGTATTTGCATAACAAAGTTCAGCCAGGTTTATGATGTTCTCTACCGTGCGAGGCCGGGTAGGACGTTTACTCATGCCTGACTGGCAAAACCGGCATCCTTGTGTGCAGCCGCGCATGACCTCAATCGTGATCCGGTCATGGATGGTTTTTACATAAGGCACGATAGGTTTCGTTGGGAAATAGGTCTTGTTTAGGTCCCTTACGGAAGCTGATCGTATGGGTGATGGTAGACCAGATATCCGTGGGCGTATTTCTTGTATGGTGTTGTCCTGATGATATATGACTTCATATAGCGATGGCGCATAAACATTTTTCAGGGTCTGGGCGAGAGAAACGATTTTTTCCTTGCGGGAGAGTTTTTTCTGGTTCATCCCTTTCCACAATTCAACGAGGTGGGGCAGGCTCTCTTCTCCATCCCCGATAAGAAAGAGGTCAATAAAATCTGCTAATGGTTCCGGGGAAATGGCAGTAGGCCCCCCTGCGATGACGAGAGGCTCTGTTTCGCCACGTTCAGATGCCATAACAGGAATCTCCGCGAGGTCTATCATATTTAAGATATTGGTATATGATAGCTCGTATTGAAGCGAAAAACCTATTATGTCGAATTCCTTTAAAGGTGTATAGGTTTCGAGGGAAAAGAGTGGAATCTTGTGCTTTCTCATCAGCGCTTCCATATCATCTAAAGGCGCAAAGACCCTTTCGCAGGCAGTATCTTTTCGCTCGTTGAGCAGTCCGTAAAGGATCTGAATGCCTAGGTGAGACATACCAATACTATATGTATCGGGGAATGCTAATGCAATTTTTATGTCAGCATCAGCATGATTCTTGACAACGGAATTCCATTCCCCGCCAATATACTGCCCGGGCATTTCCACGAGGGGTAATATGTTTTCTGTTACAAAAAGTTTTAAAGCACTCGTCATTTTACTGTTTGTAGTTTCACTATTGAGACTCTTTCGTCACATTGCTTCGTTAGCAAAAAACAGTGCAAAATGAAAATTGTAAATTGAAAAATGCAAAATTACCTTTGCATTTTGAAATTTTCATTTTACACTTCCGACTCGTTCGGTCAAGGTTATGATAATATTAAATCGGACATTAATCAAGCATCGATGTTAAGGAATTTCAAAATTGTATGATCCCCACTAGCAAACTAGCCAACTTGAAGGCCAGAAAAGGGGCCGCAGGGGGGCAATTAAATACAAGCTGCCGAAGACCTGATTTAGGACAGGAGATGCGCATTGCGGCGTTCTTCCATTGTTCATGGCCTCGTCTCGCCCGCCTCTTCCTGTGTGGCCTGCAGGGACGTATGCGGGGGCGCAATTGGGTCTGGTGTTTCAATGAATATGTCCATTTGCTGGCCGGCGAAGACTGGCAGTTCGTTACCTTCGATGCGGTAAACAACCTGTAGCACGCGCGTATCGACGCGTTCTGTGCTGTCGCCGGTGAGTGACTTTTTGGGAACGACATATGGTTCAAAACGCACAAATTTCAAAGGTGTTTTGATTTCCCGGTTGCCGCGCAGAAATGCTACTGCAGGCGCTGCGGACTGTACCCGCCACGCATCATTTTCATCCACATCAACACGAACGTTCAGGGGGCTTGTGTTGCCAAAGAGCATAAGCGGTGTTTGGGTGATGCCAGCCGGGGCGAACTCACCGCAGTGAATTTTTGACTGTAAGACTTTGCCGTCGCAGGGTGCCCGTACGATAATACGGTCAAGGTTGGTCTCCGTTTCTTTTACCTGTGCCTGAGCGGAAGCAATTTCCGCCCTGGCGTGAGCCACTTTTGCCTCGGCGGTCTGCACGGCATAACGTCGCCGGTCCAGATCGTCAACACTAATAACCTGTTTGCGAGACAGTATTTCTGCCCTTTCAAGTTGATTTTCCAGATCATTTAATTGTGCCTTTTCCACCTTAGCATTTGCCTTGGCTACCCTCAGGGCTGTCTGTCGCACCGCCAGTTGTGCCTTTAAATCCCGGTCGTCAATCTTGAACAGCGGATCGCAGGCCTTAACCATGTCGCCCACAGAGACGTATATTTCAGAAACAACACCCGCAACAAGGGTGCCGATGGATATGTTTTCTGTGCTTGCCTCCACGATGCCGGCACCAGCCACGGATGTTTTAAAGGGTGGTGCACCCGGGTCCACAACGGGTGGAGATGGCGGAAGGGTTTTGCTTCCGTTAACAACCGTCAAAATAGCGAACCCGATGCCTAAGGTAGATAGGATAGGGAGTATGTATTTTCTCGTAACAAGTCCTCCTAATAAGGAATGCTAAGGAATCTCAAGGCTATGGTTGTGGAGCGAAGAGTCGCTTCGCTCGGAATAAATTCTATTGTTTCCTGGCGCGGCTTAGCCGCAACCAAAATAAAAATTGCGAGTTGTAAGTTAACAGGTTAAGATTCAAAGCAATAACTTACAACATTCAACATACAACGCATAATCATGTCAAAAAACTTACACAAAAAAGAAGGTTTTACAGGGTAATATTATAGATCTTTACGCAAGTTCTCTACACTGGTAATATGACCGTCATCCATTTTGGCAATGCGATCTGCAAATTCGAAAATGCGTGCATCGTGGGTAACGACAACAAACGCACGGTCGGCGCCGACTGCTACTTCGCGCAGCAGTTCCATGACCTTGTGTCCTGTCTCATGGTCAAGTGCGCTGGTGGGCTCATCGCATACAATGAGTTTTGGGTTGTGCAACATCGCCCGCGCTATGGCGACGCGCTGCTGTTGGCCGCCAGACAGTTCCGCAGGGAGTGAGAACGTGCGATCGCTCAGTCCGAAGCGGCCGAGGATGTCACGCGCCCTGTCCATTGCCTCGCGGCGTTTGACTCCATTGATCATCAGGGGAACGGCAACGTTTTCAGCTGCCGTCAGCGAAGGAATCAGATTGAACATCTGGAAAACAAATCCAATATTCTTTCCGCGATACTGCGTTTTCTCGCGGGAGTTCATGTGTTTGAAATCGTGACCAAATACCTGGCATTCACCACCATCGCGGTCTAAGACGCCGGCAATGACGGAAATTAAGGTGGTCTTGCCACTGCCCGATGGGCCGACTAGCATCATCAATTCACCGGTGTGTACTTCCAGGTTTACGCCGCACAGGGCATGCACCTGGCTACTGCCGCTTCCATAGGTTTTGGTCAAACCTGTACAGTGTACCGCAAGAGTATCCTTGTTAACCATAGCGTTGAATACTTTATATACAAAATTATCTGAAAAATGAACGAAATTTTCAAAAAACTAACTTGTTATCAATTCTTTTACAAGTTTTTTTGATATGACTAAAAGTTGCGACTATGCTGCGCCAGGCTAACTCTTAAAGACGATTGCCGGTTCCAGTCGTATCACCTTCCACATGCTAAGTGCAGCAGAGATAGCGCAGATCAGCATGACTGCAATCGCACTGAAAAGCAGGAGCTGCCACGGCATCTGGAAAGAAAGTTCGGTGCTGCCCACTAAGAGACCTAAAGCAGAGGCGACCCCTACCCCGAGTCCATACCCAATGGCCCCAACCGTTGCTGCCTGAAGCAAGATCATTTGTAATAACCTAAAATCCGAAGCTCCCATTGCCTTGAGCGTTCCGAAATAGCGAATGTTATCCAGGGTAAAGTTATAGAAAGTCTGTCCCGCAATGGCAACTCCGACAATAAAACCAAGCACTACGGTAGTTCCAAAATTGATGGGAATACCGGTGTATTTCATGTAATAGCGGATCGTAAGTGTCTTGAATTCATCCCTCGTATAGGCAGCCAGGTTAGTTGCCCTGCGAATACGCTGACAGAGCGCGTGGATGTCCTGATCCCGCTTCGCCTTGACCAGCACGAAAGACATCAACTTGCGTTCTCGTGGCGCAAAGACAGTTGCCCGAGAGAAGGTGGTGTAAATGACCGGCTGCGATTGAAACGTTCGCTGTACCTGACAAATCCCCACAACAACGGCGCGATGGTCGTTAAGCTCCATGGTGTCGCCAATTTTCATGGGAACGCGTTCTCCGTCTGGCAGAACCCTGGCCAGCTTGCCTTTGGCGCCAACGATGTCGATGATGATTGCATCATTGCCGCGGAGATCGGCCAGTTGCCCCTGCAGCATTTTCGGGGGGCCTCCAATAAGTGTTTCGTCGTCAAGCCCGACGACGTTGCATGATTGGAATGTCCCGTTCGAAAGGCGGGCCTTCAGTAATCCTTTGTATAGGGGGACTGCCCATGCTACTCCCTGCACGCTTCGGACGCGAAGCGATTCCGTCTCTTTCAGCGGTTTGAGGTCGTCGATGTACTGCACTTTTGAATCCATTACCCAGATGTCGGGAAGTGCCGTATCGGTGAGGAAGCCAAACGTACGCGTCATAAGACCAAGGAAGATGGCTGACTGCTGGGTAATGAGCAGCGAAGCGAATGTCAGTCCGACGATAATGCCCACATA
>JAUPKS010000258.1 GCA_030837315.1 Planctomycetota bacterium | reverse complement strand
TTTCATCCACTGCGCTTTTAACGGACGCGAGTGGTAATGCAATTTTTACCGTAACGGGTAATAGTCCAACAAAGAAGAACCCTGCCAAAATTCAATTTACGGCAGGAGATCTCAAAACAACATTGAATGTGAAGGTTAAAGCAGTTGAAGAAACAAAACCAAAATAAGTGATAGTCGTAAAAAAATGATTTGCGCAGATTTGCACTGATTTTTCAAAGAGTTATCTTCGGATGCAACATCACCTTTCTGGTGAAATCTTTAAATAACTTTACTTGACATACTGAACCCTTGTTGATATGTTATCGAAATCATTTTTACTTTACTGAAACTGCATGTACCATGTAATTCCTTTTGTCAGGATTAAGACATGTTGATGGGAAAAAAAGCAGGAGGTTTTAAGGGCGGTTTTAATCTGCTGGATGCATACCCGTTAAAGTTTTGCAATATTGTGGAAGATATTTCTTCTGACGGCACACCTGAGACATTTCACTTTCCGGTTCCCACGCAGAAGGTAGAACATGTTATTGTGAATCTATGCCCCACCGAACCGTGGGCATTGCCCAATTGGGTAATCCTGAGACATAAAACCACAGCATTCCTCTCCGTACTCAAAGAGATAAAAAACAGTCACTTTTCAAGCGCAAGGTTTTATATAGCTATCAATGAAAAAGAAGACAGAACTGTTGCTGATGCAAAGAATTTCGCATGCAATGAAGATTGGATGAGTGTCTTCCCGCTTTATGCAAAATATCCACAAGATGACCCTGTCATATTGACAAAGGTCATTTTAGGTATGGATGTTCATTTTGGCCAGGATACGGAGTCGCTTGGTGTATTAATACTGGATGCCCAAACCGTTTCGTCTATTTATGAAAGTTGTATCCTGAGAAAGAATGTCAATTCGCGCTTTATCGTCCTTTCGGGCACTGGTTTAAAAGAAAACGAAATCCTTAATGTTCAGTTGGGAACGTCCATTGGAAAGATACTGAAGAATAAGTCCAAGGAAGTGGGCAGATATCGTGTGTTTATAAACGGTCCCTTACGAGGCCAGGAAATAACCGATTTATCACAGAAGACAGACTGGTCTATCAATCACATTGTGGTTTTAGAGGAGAAGGACCGAAAGGTAATACTTCCCATGATAAAGCCGGACGAACTGGTGTTGACCACAAACGTGCTCGGGGAATTACGGCGATGCGTCTCCTGTAATTTTTGTGATGATATTTGTCCGGTAGATCTGGAGCCCGCACTCTATTATCACAGTTATACGAGAGGAGAAAAGCATAAGGCACGCCTTTATAACCTGGGGAAATGTATTGAGTGCGGATTGTGCAGCTTTATCTGTCCTTCGAAGTTAGAGCTCCTGGAAATTATTAAAGAATGCAAGGCGCTGGATAAACAAAAATGAAAAAATTCCTTAAACCTGTAGAACCTATTCTAGACAAGGGCCTTGATACCGTAGAATCTTTTATTCATACCCATCCTAAAGTAAACTTTCTCTTTGGTTCCCTTTTTGGCGCATTTGACGGCCTTCTCCGGAGTTCTAAGGAAACAACGCATACACAGCCCTTTATCCGGAACAATTATGATGTGAAACGGTTTATGGGTGCCGTGCTGGTGGCATTGGTAGTTGGGTGGGTATTACCGGCCATATATTTTTACGGTTGGCAGGGTGTTGTATCCAAACTGCTCGTTTCATTTGTTATTGGTATATTTGTTGTAGATGTGATCTGGGCTATTATTGCGCGAGAGAACCATATCAGCGAAGGCGGATTCGTTTCATGCCTGTTCATTCCAGCCATCCTGCCTCCCCAGGCGCCGCTTTGGTTGGTTGGTTTAGGAGCAGCGCTGGCCATTATTTTTAGAAATATATTGGGCGGTGTTGGAAATAATCTTGTAAATCCGGCGCTCTTCAGTCGTTTGTTTTTAACCATTTGCTTCCCGGCGCTTCTGGTTACTGGCTATCAAACGCCCTTTGTTGGCATGCCTGACCCTCATACCTTTCGCTACGGATTGGATGCCATTACCCATGCTACTCCGTTGACTGCATTCAAGGCCAATGGGGAAATTGCATCTTATCTTTCTTTATTACTAGGTACGGCAAGCGGTTCTTTGGGTGAAACGTGCCGGTTGGCTTTGATAGCATCTGGTTTGTGGTTAATCAAAATGCGGGTCGCAAATTGGAGAATACCGGTATCCTATCTGGGGAGCGTACTCGTCTTTTCCGTGTTTTTCTCGTTGATTTTCGGCAAGACTGTTGCACCGCCTCTCTTTCAACTCCTGAGCGGTGGGTTAATCATGGGGGCGTTTTTTATGGCCACAGATCCAATAACTGCAACGTATAACCAAACTGCGAAATGGATCTTTGGTGCAGGGTGTGGATTTATTACCGTACTGATAAGGGATTTTACCACATTACCGGAAGGGGTAATGTATGCAATCCTGCTCATGAACCTCCTGGCTATACCAATTCAATCTTTGATGGTAAAGATACGATATCGTGTACAAGAATAATTCCAAGTTTATTCCGATTAAGTCCCCCTTAATAAAGGGGACTCCGGGGGTTGTGTTTTTTTGGGAGTTATTTTACAACCCCTTAGCCCCCTTTACTAAGGGGGATTTTCTAAGCCATACAACATATAATCCGCTTATAATAAAATGAAGATTCCTATACCATCAAAATACAGGGAAGAATTAAAAAAAATTATACTCCGTGTCGCTTCAATCAGCTTGATTACCTTCTTGCCCTGCGCAGCGCTTCTTATGGTATATTTTTACACATCCCCCAAAATTGCAGAATACTATGATGTGAAGGAGAAGCGTGCCGTATTGGACATTTTTCATATACCCTATCGTGTCGAGGAAAAGAGCATGGTTGGTTTTACTTTTAAGAGCTACGACAAAAAGGATATCAAGGAGGTCTTTGGGAACAATATAACAGTCGAAGAACCAACACCGGTATCCTGGGAGATGCAGCCTGCCGGTACACAAACAACTAAAGAAAAACTAATCCGTGGAAAAAAAATATTCAAATATGTGAAGGACGGAAAGCTTCAAGGTCTTGGCTTTGTAGAATCCAAGATGGGCTATGGTTACAATAAATCGAGCACCATGTCCCTCTTTATTTGTGTTGAACCTGACTTGGAAACCCTGAAAGGCATTGAAGTGCTAGACCACAGTGAAACACCGGGTTTGGGGGGTAGAATTACCGAGGATCAGTTTAAGAAACAATTTATTGGTAAGAAGTTGAGACCAAAGATATTCGTGGTCAAAGGAACAGGGTCTGATGGTGCCAATGAGGTTGATGCGATTACCGGCGCCACAAATACCAGCAGGGGAATCGAGTCATTTCTTAACGACGCCATGAAAGAATTTTGGGCAGGGCAAGGGGACATCACATGGTAGGGTTAAAGCGAAACATACGAAAGATTTCTAAGTATTTCATGAGGGACAACCTTATCTTAACTGCCGGAGCAGGACTTGGATTTTGCTCTTCCCTGGCGGTAACGAATAAACTGGAAAATTCACTGACTATGGGGATCGGCGTGACGCTGGTAACGGCCGGCAGTTTTTGCCTGGTCTATCCCTTTAAAAGGCTGATATCCACAGCCGGGACGCATCACAAAATCTCCCTTTTAATGATTATTGTATCCGTCTTTGTAGCCATCTTTGGATTTTTTGCACAGGCCTTTGTTCCTGAAATTACTGCCAACATAAAGGCATACATCGACCTTATTACGACAAATTGCATCGTGCTTGCTGTTATCTCCGAGGGGTTGACTGTCGATTTTTGGGAGGCCCAAAAGAAGATACTGAAGGCCTGTCTTGGATATTCCGTGGCTTTGATTCTGCTTGCATTTTTTCGGGAACCCCTGGGTTTTGGAACGGTCATGGGCTTTCCTGTGCTATCGGATACATTTCCACGGGTGGTTCTTATGGTTACACCGGTGGGTGGATTCTTCGCACTGGCAGCCTTTCGGCTCTTATTACGTCCATTTCTTCTCAAGACAGGAATTGTATGCCAGGAGGCTTCTTCGTGTGAATGCGCTTCATCTGCAACTCATGAATGGGTTCCCATGGTTACCTCCCATCCCAAACGGGGAATCTCCAGGACTTTTCTGATCGCAATGGGGCTGGGGGTCTGTCTGTTTGTTAGTTTTATCGTGCACATAGAAACTATTCCCGCGTTGCACCAATATTTCATTGTGCTTTTCCCTGTCCTGCTCAATGCCCTGTTCTTTGATGGGATTGTGCTGAGCAAGCTTTTAGGCCTGTGTCCCCTGATAAACAAATCGCGCCAAATCGATGCGGCATGGAAAATGGGGGTCGCAGTAATTATTGTAACCACCTTGTCCACGGCCTTGAACTGGTTAGTCTATCATAATATCCTGGTGAGATGCAGTGACTTTTTATCAAAATATTCGTCTCTCCCTATCCGGCTGGAAAATATTTTCTACCTCACGGTTTTTATCGTTACCATCGCCGTATTTGTGCAAATTTTGAGCGTGCTCTTACGAAAATTTGCACGGAACTTATACGAACAGATGGGGCAGTTTCTGGAACTCATCACCGTTAATTGTATTGTCCTTGCCAGTGCCACGTTTACGATACCTACAGGGGCAAAGTTTTTGGTTACAACGGTGACGGCATTTGGATACGGGCTTCACTGGATGATGGTCGTTGTATGGCTTGCCTTGTTAAGACGCCAGCGTCTCTTCGTTCCGACTACGGCCTGGGATGAAGATACCATTGCTATCTTGCTCCTGGGTATCATGGCGGCTATTTTTACGGGCATAGGAATGATTCATATTTTTTGACTGTAGGTGAACGCTTATGAAAACTATAGAAGTGAAAAAAGAAGAGGTTATAAATGTACTGAGATTGGAACTTGTATCTGAGATTCAAGCCTTAAAAAAGTCTTTGGAACTTTATGAAATAAAATACGGCAAATCATTGAAAGAATTTGAAAAAGAAGTATTGGAAGGAAAAGAAGATTTTGAAAAGTGGGATGATTACATGGAATGGAAGGCATACGAAAACACATGTAAAGACAGACTTAGTCATCTAAAAGATTTGAAGAATGCTAAGAACATTAGAGTTATTACAAAATAGCATAGCAGTTAAAAGGTTTGAAATACTCGACTTTAAATCAGGGAAAAAATTTTATTATTTAAAAATAAGAGCCGATATCAAAAACAATGCAGAACTTTTTAGAAGAGAATATATGAGTGCTAGAGAGGGAAAATATTCGTACCACTGGCAAGAAAAGGACGGAAAATTAATTACCAGATGGGATAACGCGCCACACCAAAAG
>JAUPKS010000257.1 GCA_030837315.1 Planctomycetota bacterium | reverse complement strand
CCAATATACATCCCTAACAAGGTAATTTGAGTAAAAAACCAACTTTCAGATTATATATGACTCTGTTGATTAAGTATCAATCTGGCAGCACGGCATACCATAAAGAGTACTACATAGGCCACGCATGGTTGTATATAGTATGTAAATTTTACTTGAAAGGACTTAGTCAACAGAGTCATACGTAAATCAAACAGGAATTTTAAAACGAATTGTCTTAAGTAAAGACAACTGTTTTGTGGCTATAAAACAGTCTGTAAATTCTAGAATGAATGATAAGACTTGTCAAGAATGAATAACTATCGTGGAGAAATATTTTGACAATTAAAACTTCATTCTGTATAGTTCCAAAATTTAATAACTGGGTAACAAGGGAAAACATGTCATAACCAAGTCTTTGTGCTTCTTTGCTAATTCCCTCAAAATCCTTACAGAGCCAGGAATAAAGGAGGTCAGGAATATTTGAAGAGATTATCATACCACTTTATAGGTATCGGTGGTATTGGCATGAGCGCCATTGCGCAGGTGCTCAGGGAACAAGGCCAGGTTGTCAGCGGTTCAGATAGAAATTATGATATAAATATTAGCCCCGGCGTATTTTCTAAACTTTTAGCACAGGGTATTTCCGTCCATCCACAGGATGGGTCTGGTATTAAAGAGGATACAGACTATGTCGTTATTTCCTCTGCCATCGAAGAAGATAACCAGGACATTAAAAGAGCACGGTTCGGTAACAAAAAAATTATAAGGCGTGCCAACCTCCTTGCCGAAATGTTTAATCCGATGAATGGAATAGCTATTGGAGGTACAAATGGAAAAACAACGGTAAGCTGTATGGTAGGTTATATCCTCGATTATGCCGGTCTGTCGCCAACTATTATTGTGGGTGGTTGTATAAAGAATTATGTAAATACCTTCCATTTAGGTAATGCAAAAGCTGGCAGGTCAAATATTATTACCATTGAGGCCGACGAGAGTGATGGGAGCATTGTTTTGTATACACCCAGTATATCCGTCATTACAAACGTCTCGAAGGATCATAAGACGATTGAAGAAATATCTGAGATGTTTGCAACCCTTTCACAAAATACCAGAGATACACTCATTATTAATGCCGATTGTCCCTATCTAAAAAAAATAAATTTCCAGCATAAGAACATTGTTACGTATGGGTTACATAGTAATGCTACTATAGGCGCAAAGCATATAATCAATAAATTATTTCAATCAAGTTTTACCGTAGATGGGCACTTTTTCGAAATCAACGTGCCTGGTATTTATAATATATCAAATGCGCTTGCTGCTATTGCAGTGGCGAGATGTCTCAATATTTCCAATGACACGATAGCCGGGGCGCTCAGACAGTTCAAAGGCGTACAACGTCGGATGGATATTGTCGGAAAGATTGACGGCGTAGTCGTAATAGACGACTACGCCCACAACCCTGAAAAAGTTAAGGCAGCGCTCAATGCTGTAAAGTTAAGTTATAAACGGATCATTGCTATCTTTCAGCCACATGGTTACGGTCCCACCCGCTTTATGAAGAAGGAACTTGTTGATGCATTTACAAGCACTCTCTCTCCCCAGGATATCCTTTTTATGCCGGAAATATTTTACGCAGGCGGCACAGCTGAGAAAAATATCTCTTCCGCTGATATTATTGAACAAATAAACGATGGCGGGAAAAATGCCTTTTTCGTCGAAAAGAGAGAAGATATCATTCCGGCAATTAAACAACATGTTCGCTCAGGTGACTGTATTCTTGCAATGGGGGCTCGGGACAATACCCTTACTAAGTTTTGTCAAGAAATTTTGCATTCATTAGAAAATCATTGAAACCTATAGTAAAACCCCTTACCCAAACGTGTCGGAAAAGACAAAATCCGAAGCACGAAATTCGTGAGTCAACCCTGACAGGGTTAATTTTATATCTTTGCTAAAAATGTCAAAATTATCTTTGAAAGATACTAAGGTGTTTCCACTCGGTTTCTACCATTCTTCTTAGCCTGGTAAAGCGCTTTGTCTGTGATGTTTATTAAGGTCTTCTGTTCTGTCCCATGTGTAGGGAAAGATGCTACACCAATACTCAGTGTGATTTTAATTGGCTTTCCCGTCACGATGTCTTCAAAATCGATAGACTCCACACTCTTTCGAATCTCCTCCGCCTTCATGATGGCATTGGCCATATCAGCTGTGGGCATGACAATGGCAAATTCTTCTCCGCCATATCTGGTCAAAACGTCTGATGTTCGTATAGATTTTTTCATAATCGTTGTTATCTGTTGCAATGCGCGGTCACCTGCCATATGGCCGTAAGAGTCATTAAAATCCTTGAAATGGTCTAAGTCGGCAATGAGAAGACTCAGTGGTTCGTTATACCTTTTTGCCAGGGCCATATATTTCTCCAATATAGCATCAAATACCCGTCTGTTGTATATGCCTGTGAGCGCATCAGTCAGGGCTGCCCGTTTCATGAAAGCTAAGAGTCTTACCCTATGCAAAGCAAATGCTGCCAAACGTGCATAGGCAGAAAGAGACCTGCGTATCTCTTCTTTATTCCCATATCCTTTCTCCTTTTTAATCATTTGTACTACCCCAACGGTAGTCCCGCTCACTATCAACGGAATACAAGCACATCCACCCGTTTTAATTTCAGTAGGCATACATTTGCAGGTCTGACCTTTCTCTATATCACTTACAACAACCTCTTGCCCGGTCCTTATTACTTCGCATAATGAAGGCTTAAGAAGAATCTCATTCATAATAAGTTTATCCATATAATCCTCGGGATCCACGAAGGAAACTTCAAACATATTATTCTCCTTATCCAACATGAATATGGCCATCATATCGGGATTAAAATGTTCTTTTAAACCCTGGCCTATATGCTTAATTAACTCACCTTCCTGTGAATCATTACTTATAAGGAAAGAGTAATCCATAAAGTCCTTTAGCTCCTTCATATAGTTGTCTCTTTCTTCAATAATTTTTCGTAACGCACCTTCCGCCATCTTGTGTTCAGCATTGTTTT
>JAUPKS010000256.1 GCA_030837315.1 Planctomycetota bacterium | reverse complement strand
TGCGTCTCGTGGTCACGCACACCCAGGATGGCCCGTGCATGTCCCATGGATAATGTTCCACGTGAAACATGATCCTGGATTTCCTGTGGCAGGTCCAGGAGCCGGAGGTAATTGGTCACGGAGCTGCGGTCTTTCCCCATGACCTTTGCTACCTGTTCCTGGGTGAGGCCGAATTTGCTTGTGAGTTCTTTGAATCCCATGGCTTTTTCTATGGGATTAAGGTCTTCCCGTTGGATGTTTTCTATGAGGGCGATCTCCAGGGTGTCTGCCCCATCGGAGTGTCTGACGATGGCAGGCATCTCTTTCAGCCCAAGATGCCTTGCCGCCCGCCAGCGTCGTTCTCCTGCAATCAGCATGTACCCGTGTGCGAGGGGTTTCACGATGACGGGCTGCAAAATGCCGTGTTTTTTAATGGATTCGATGAGGCCTTGCATCTCTTCTTCGCTGAAAAAGTGGCGGGGCTGCAGGTCGTTGGGATGGATATCTTCCGGGTTGAGCTTCATGATTACGTCTTGTCCTGCGTCAGCTTCTATTCCAATTACTCCGCCAAGGAGCGACTGGAGGCTGCGGCTGAGTTTCTCCTTTTTCGACATGATCCCGACTCCTTTTCTGGTGGATTTTCAATTGCATTTCCTAATTAGGAATGCTACTATCTAACATGCTTTGCGCAAGGAAACGATGTTTCACGTGAAACATACCAAGGTAGTGTATGGGATTTTTTTGAATTTGCAAGGGTTTTTATGAATAAAGGCATTCTTGCCATTGCGGGTAATACTGCACGGGACGTCATGCGGCAGACGGTCTTTTACCTCATTGCTGGTGGAGGGGTTGCGCTGGTGCTCTGTTCTTTTTCCTTTACCATGTTTGCCTTTGGGGAAGAGTCGAGGATGATAAGGGATATGGGCATATCGACGATTACGATGTGCTGCCTGACTCTTGCGTCCTTGAGTGCGGCAAATACGATATCCAGAGAACTGGAAAAAGGCACTATTGTGACGTTGCTGTCAAAACCCATCGGCAGGCATGCGATTATCGTAGGCAAATTTCTTGGTATACTTGCCGCGGTTTCCGTAGTTTTTATAATAATGGGCGTGATCCTGGTCTGTTCGTTGTGCATACAGGCGTCTCTTGACGAACATATCGGTTTTTTCGCTGCGTTTGCACAGGTGGGCCGTTCGACAGGTTTTCAGCTGGTAATTTCATTTTTACCAATTGCCATTCTGTGTGCTGTAGCGACTGCTGGCTCCATATTCCTGGGGATGATATCCAATCTGTGCTGTTGCATGGTTGTCTACGTCTTTGGGAATTTGATGAGTTTTTTTCAGGGTGCACTCAGAATGAAGGGGGATTGGTCTGCGTGGTGCTTGTCGCCGTTTTTTGTGCTTTTCCCAAATCTGGAGGAGTTCAGTGCTGTTGGTGAAAAGTTTGGATCGCTGAGTTTGCATCATGTCGCACTGTTGATGATATACGCCGTGCTCTATATAACCTTTGTTATCGTGTTGTCATGCGAATTTTTTGACAAAAAAGAGTGTCGTTGATTGTTGTATCTGGAGTGCAAGAAAGGACTTATTGTTGATTTATGGCTTGATTGGAGACGTTCATAGTAACTATGAGGCCTTAAAGGCGGTTATAGACGAATTGCGAGGGGAGCATGTTGACAAGATATTATGTACGGGCGATATTGTTGGCTATGCTGCCGAGCCGATACCATGTATCGAGGTAATACGTGAGTTGAAGTGTGCCGTTGTGGCGGGAAATCATGATTACGCGGCGGTGGGGAAATTTCCTGCAGGCTATTTTCATGCGGATGCAAGAAATGCAATTGTATGGACGGCACAGCAACTTTCGGACGATTACGTAGAGTTCTTGAAAAACCTGCCCTTAGTTGAAGAGTTTGAAGACATTACCCTTGTGCATGCCTCGTTGAATCACCCGGAGTTTTTTGATTATATTACGACAGGGGCTGATGCGCAACTAAGTTTTGATATCCTCAATACCCGGATTTGTTTTTATGGCCATACGCATGTGCCTTTAGCCATTTTTTTGGAAGGAGGGAATGTGCGTGTGGACAGGGGGTGCTCTTTTGATGTGAGCAACGCTGATAAGGTGCTTATCAACATAGGAAGCGTGGGGCAACCACGCGATTGGGACATCAGGGCATCTTATGCTATTTATGATGCCAAAAAAAAGGTTGTGCAAGTCAGACGCGTGAAATACAATATCCATGATGCTGTGGATAAGATCTATAAGGCGGGGTTGCCGAAAATAAATGCCATGCGTTTAATGGGATAAAAGTTGTTCTATAGGTACGTCGACCGTACTGTAAGGTGTTTACATCCAATCCTCCTGTATCTAAAGCCACTTCTCTTGTAAGAAAACAGGTTCAATCATCCTGGAGTTCCGGTGAGAATATTCACGGAACTTCAGCAGTATTTTATGGCTTCAGTGTGCTGCAAGAACGGCATGGTGCCGGCGGTTTTCATAAATGGATGAGATGCGCTGCTTCTATGTGGTCGAGTTGTTCTATCTCACGAAGGCATTCTTGAGGTACAGCTGCATCTACATTGATAATCGTAATAGCATTGCCTCCGCTCTTCTTTCTGCCAAACGTCATGTGCGCAATATTGATTTTTTTGTTGCCAAGCACGCATCCGATATTTCCAATTAAGCCCGGTTTATCCTTTCCGAAGAGGATGAGCATGTGTTCGTCGAGTACGGCCTCCACATCATAACCATTGATGTCCACAAGCCTCGGTTCGTTTTTACCAAAGACCGTTCCGGAAAGTACGGTTTCACCATCGGATGTGCTTATTTTTGCAGTAATGAGACTTGTGAAGTTGCTCAAACCACTGCTGGTGGTGATATTGGTCTTTATGCCACGTTCTGCAATAAGATGGGGTGCGCTGACCAAATTTACACCGTCTTCGAGGGCGGGCTTGAGCAACCCAACCATGAGACTGTCCGTAACAAGGCAAATATTCCTCCTGGTGATCTCTCCCGTGTAAGTAATATCTACTGATTGTATTCCCCCGGCGGTGAGCTGGGTGAGGAGTGACCCCATCTTTTCAGCCAGTATGATATAGGGTTTCAGGAGGTTGTATTCCTCTATATTATACGGAGGAAGGTTTACTGCATTTCGAAAACCCTTTCCGGTAAGCGCGTCGGCCATTTGCTCGGCTGCCTCTACCGCAACTGCAAATTGGGCCTCTTCTGTGGATGCCCCCAGGTGAGGTGTCGCTACGACCTGGTCTAGCTCTAGGAGTTTATTGCCAACGGGTGGTTCTACATCAAATACATCGATGGCTGCCCCTGCAACCCGGCCGTCCTTGATGGCATGATAGAGATCTTCTTCGGAGATAATCCCGCCCCGCGCACAATTGATGATACGAACGCAAGGTTTCATTATCGAAAATTCTTTCTGTGTTATAAGGTCTTTTGTCTCGCTGTTAAAAGGGACGTGAATCGTTATGTAGTCGGCCTGCGAGAATAGTTCTTTGAGATTTTTCGCAATGTGTATGCTGTATTGAGCGGTAATTTCAGGAGAGATGAACGGGTCATAACCAATTACTTTCATGTCTAAACCCGCAGCACGTTTTGCAACCTGCCTGCCGACCCGGCCCAGGCCGATAATGCCGAGCGTCTTTCCGGCAATTTGAATACCGGTAAACTTTTTCCTTTCCCATTTACCCGCCTTTACTGAGGCGCAGGCTTGAGGAACAAAACGTGAAAGTGAGAAGAGTAATGCCACGGTGTGTTCGGCAGTCGATGTTATGTTTCCTTCCGGCGTGTTCATGACCACGATGCCTTTTTTGGTGGCGGCAGATACGTCTACGTTGTCTACTCCAACACCGGCGCGGCAAATAGCCTTGAGTTTGTCGACTTTTTCCATAAGGGAGGCGGTAATTTTTGTTCCACTGCGCAGTATAATCCCATCACAGGTGCCGATTATAGCTTTTAACTCATCTGCCTTAATCCCCGGTTTATTTAGTACTTTGAGGCCGGCCTTTTCAAGTATCTCAATGCATATATCTGGAAGTTCGTCAGCAATTAAAACTTGCATGGTATCCTTTCTTGAAAATAATTATCTTCTAAAAATGATCATGGTAGAGGGTGTATTCGCCCGTGTGGGTATAACGTATTTCTGTCATGTAAAAGAACTTATTTATACCAATATTGTCCTTTAAAATCAATTTCAAACTCCTTATTGTTAGTGACAAGATAAATATTTGCGATGTGTGAGGTTTTTTGCTAAACTACCTACCACTATACAAAAACTACACATTTTTCGATGGAGCATTATTCATGAAAGGTATATTTTCGATTTTGGCAGGCATGGTTTTATTCCTTGTCCTTTTCGGTGCAGCGAGTGCAGATGATCAGGGAGGGGAACAGCAAGTCATGAAGGAATTGGAGGATTTCCAAAAGGCACTTTCCGGGTGGATGAAGAATTTGGATGGTCTGGGGTCACAATTCGGCGCGTTTCAAAAAAGTGTAGGTGATATAAAAGAATTCGAGAAGACAATGAAAAGGAATGAAGAAAAAATGAATTCAATTGTTTCACGATTAGAAGGTATAGAGAAATCCGCATCGGTAGCGGATGTTAGAGGGATGCTGGATTCTTTTGGCAAGACCCTGGATGTTATAAAAAAACTGCTTTCCGATCTTACGAAACGGGTTGAGGATCAGGAAGTAAAAAATGCGGTACTCGAAAAAAGATACCAGGAGGCACAAAGACCTTTGGATCCTATTAAAAAGGCTATTGAGGATCTAAATAAGTTAGTTACGGATAAATTGGGCGAACAGGAGAAAAGGATTGTTGCGGTTGAAGATGGCTTTAAAATGCGTGTGGCTTCTCTGGATTCTGCGGTAAAAACCTTTGAAGGGCAATTGAAGTCCGTTTCAGATGTGGAAATACGGCTGAAAAAACTGGAAAAAGGAGATATTGGTGTTGTTGGAACGGCGACAGCGGTGACGCCTTCCGTATTGGTTAAAATACCTGAGGGAACCAAAACGGTGAAGGTTGCAGAAGGAACTGAAACTGTGGCGGTTGTAAAGGAACATATACCAACACCAGAAGATGAGGGTTTTAAAGAGATAGGCGACGGATTTTACCTGCGAAATGTGAATCTCTTTCCGTTTGGTTCATCTTCACAGATTAAAGGTGAGATAAAGAATTTTTCTGATAGGGACCGGAGTATTGTTGCATTTGTAGTTAGGGTTTACAACACCGCTGATGTCCTTTTGTTTACTCAGGATTTTTCAATTAAAACCTTCAAGCAGGGTGAAATCAGGTCTTTTGATGAAATTATATCTGGTTATACACCGGTAGAGATTGCGAGGTATGAAGTTTTAGCAAAAAGGAGATACTGAAATTGTTTAAAAAAGGATTGATGATTTTGGTCTTAATTGTTTTGGGCAGTCCGCTAATGAAGAAAGTGTCTGCCGCAGAAGAGAAGTATTCCGATATGGTTTTGGTGCCTGCCGGTGAATTTACGATGGGGGAAAATACACGTTATAATTGGTCTTTTATGCTGGCATATAATATTTATGATGGGCCTGAACACACGGTCTATTTAGATGCTTTTTATATTGATAAGTATGAAGTGACCAATGAGCAGTATAAAAAATTCGTTGACGAAACAGGTTCACGTATGCCGCGATGCTGGAATGATGCCAGATTTAATCGCCCTGATCAACCTGTAGTGGGTATCACGTGGGATGACGCCGTTGCATATGCGAATTGGGCCGGGAAGCGCTTGCCAACCGAAGCAGAATGGGAAAAGGCTGCACGCGGTACTGACCGTCGTTTATGGCCATGGGGAAATAAATTTGATAAAGAAAAATGCAATGTGTGGGAATCTGGAATTAAGGCAACAACTCCTGTGGGAAAGTATGAAAATGGTAAAAGCCCTTGCGGGTGTTACGACATGGCGGGAAATACATGGGAGTGGTGCGATGATTACTATGACCAGAATTATTATTCTGTGTCACCGGCAAAAAACCCTAAGGGTACTGGTGATGGTCTTCAAAAGGTTATTCGCGGAGGTGGATTTCTTTATTTTGGACATTATGCACGGTGTGCTGCGCGTTATCGGGTGCCGATGTATGCCCAAAGTCCACAAATCGGATTTCGCTGCGCGAAAACACCTGAAAAATAAGCCTTGAAACAGGGTGAAGGGTTTGTATAAATTCAAATCCGCATAACGGGTATATTCTAGAGTATTTTTTCGAAATGAACTTTTGCCTCATTCCCTTCTTGCAGTAAAGATTCCAAGAACAAATTTACTTCCAGGGTTGGATATTTTTCTAAAAACATATCCCGAGCTTTTTTTAAATCTGCACAGAGGGTTTCGTGTTCTGCCAGTTCCGACCCAAATGAGGCAGAGCCGCCGTATCCACCGCAATCTTTGTGGCTGATAATAACGATTCGTTTCACAAGGTGAAGTCTAACGGAAAGGGCGAATTTACTTAAAACCAGATCGCTGGTTTCTGGATTTATGAGGTTCTGGATGCTGCCAGGTATGGAAATATGGTCATAGTTATCTTTCAATCCTAATGTTTCATTTACAAACCCTTGATTCTCAAAGGTGAATCTGTAGTCAATGCAAGTGATAACTAACGTATCACAATCAGACCTTTTTGCATCTCGGCTAACCTCGGTGACTATCAGTTGATTGTCTAATGATAGATCGGGCAGGGTTGACTTGTTGGTGGCGCAACCCGAAGAGATGCAAAAGAACACGACAGAAACACAACAAAAGAGTAACCCGTTACGCTGGGATTTTGAGATGTGCATTTTATAAGTTCCTTTTAACAAATTAACAAATATTTACAAGATTTGTTTGAAATTGTAAATACGATTGTGATTATCGTAGAAAATTGTCCCATAATATAAATAAACCTTAAGATGGCGAAATTTTATTCCCATGAGCATGCGTGCTTTTTTTAAATCTTTGCTAATTGCCTTAAATTCATCTGCTGACTCATGAAAAGCAGCGGACCCGCCATAGCCTGAACAATCTTGATGTGCAAGAATAATGACACGGTTTACACGATGAAGGCGAACTGATACGCCAAACTTATTTAAAACGAGATCTCTTGTTTTTGAATCCATGAGATTCCGTATAGAACCAGGAATAGATATGTAATCATATTTGCCCTTTAATCCTAATCGGTTGTTTAGGAATTCTTGTGTGGCTGTGGTAAATCGGAAATCGTTACATGTAATTACCAGCGCATCGCACCATTTGGTTTTTTCGTCAAAAAACTTTGAATATTTTTTGGTGTCTTGT
>JAUPKS010000255.1 GCA_030837315.1 Planctomycetota bacterium | reverse complement strand
TTTGGTCAAAAATTCTGATAAAATCACATCTACACAAAAGGAAAAATCTATCTCAAGAGCTATTGAGTGGTTCAATAGATATTTCTATGAATTTAATATCGAACATAGGTTTATTTTCCTTATGCTGTTAATGGAAACTTTATGTTCATCAAAAAATGAGAAAACTGAAGTTCTATATAAATTATCAAACCGAATTTCTTTAATTATTGGAAAAAATGATGAAGATATGATCTCTATTACTAAATGCGTCAAGAAGTTGTATGATAAACGGAGTAAAATTATTCATGGTAGTTCTTCGGTAATAGAAGAAAAGTATGTAACGAATGCATAAGAATATTCTCGAAGTTTACTCAATACATATATTATTTTTTTTTCAAATGGTTACACTAAAGATGATATTTTAAATCTTGTAAACGATGCTCTTGTATCAAAAAGTTGTAGGGAAGAATTGGATCTAATTGTTAGATCTGAAGAGAATCTGAAGAGATGTGGGCCACACAGCGAAAGTTCTGTAAAATCATAATTGCCGATTAATTTCCAAAGATCAAACCTTCCTTTATTCAGTATACTGTGTCTTGTCTTAACCTCTTCCTGCAATTTTCAGTTCAATCCTTATAATTGCTTTCTTACTGTGGTAAGAATTTAATATTCATAATTTTATTCGTCTCTTCTTGCCGGGATAGATTATGGTCAGTAAACCGGAAACACCTCTTACATCTGGAGCACTTATCCAAAGGCTCGCTGTTTATCACATCATTGGCAAATTCAGGATCATCTAACATGCTTACGCCGATATCAGCAGAGACCACATATTTATTTTCAATTAAAAGTCGTACCTGTTCTTCCTTGCGGTTTTCATTGACTGCAATAACGGGAATGTTTACTTCTTTTTTGATCTTGCATCCATTAGTAAACTGAGCCTTAATTTTAAATACGGAATGCAAAAATATATTACAGGACCAATTTCGTGAGTAATAGCTTAAACTCAAGCCTATGAGGACACATGACAGTCAACACCATCATTAAATCAAGCGACAAAAAAGCAAAGGATGCGGCATATTTCTCGAAAATTCTCAGGCAGCATCTTCCGAAACTTACACAGGAGTATAATATCAGCTATCTGGGGATTTTTGGTTCTTACGTTCGGGGGGAACAAAAAGAGGATAGTGACCTCGATATTCTTGTGGAATTCTCAAAAGAACCTGACCTCCTTGAATTCATTGGGCTCAAACAGGAGCTTTCAGAAATCCTCGGCGTAGAAGTGGATCTTGTCATGAAAAATGCTTTAAAACCGAGGATAGGGAAAAGAATTCTTGAAGAGGTCGTGCAGGTATGACTGAACGTGATGTAGGAGATTATCTGCAGGATATCCTTGAAACAATTGAAAGTTGTGAACGTTTTACTGAAGGAATGGATTTTGATCAATTTGTTTCCGATGAAAAAACAATTTTTGCCGTAAATCACGCACTTGAAATTATTGGGGAAGCAACAAAGCACATTCCTGAAGAGGTAAGAAAGGAATATCCATTCGTTCCCTGGAGAAAAATGGCAGGAATTAGGGATGTTATAATTCATGCTTACTTTGGTGTAAATTTGAATATTATATGGAATACTGCAAATGAAAGATTGCCTGAACTGAAAAGGGATATTCAAAAGATACTGGAAGAAAAAAACTTTGAATAAAACCTCCCTTAAATCTCCATAATTTTATTCGTCACTTCTTGCCGGACAAAGCGTATGGTCAGTAAACCAGAAACACCTCTTACATCCGGAGCACGTGTTTACAGGCTCGCTGTTTATCACATGATTGGCAAATTCAGGGTCAGCTAACATGCCCCTGCCAATAGCAACAAGATCCACATAATCATTTTCAATTAAGAACCGTACCTGTTCTTCGTTGCGGATTTCATTGACTGCGATAACGGGAATGCCTACTTCTTTTTTGATCTTACAGCCACTATAGGTCATAGGACTGCATATGAAACCTTCCGGAACCGGATTTGTTGGAGGTTGCATGCCAAATGAAATGTGCAGTAAATCAATCCCGGCTTTTTCAAAGGCTTTAGCTACTTCAATGCCGTCCCTGCTTTCCGGGAGATACTCACCCATGCGCACGCTGACAGTAAAATTTTTATGAGTATTGTTCCGAATCTCCGGGAGAATTTGTGTTAAAATCCGTGCCCTGTTTAGAGCGTCGCCGCCGTACTGGTCTGTTCTGCGATTGTAAGAAGCATCAACAAACTTGCATAAGGTAAATCCGTGAGCAAAATGATATTCAACGCCTTCAAAACCCATCTCACAGGCACGAAGGGCTGCCTGCTTCATATTCATCTGCATCGAGTGAATTTCTGCAGCTGACAACTCATTAATGTCCATATTGCCGCAATGAAGCTGCATCATTATTTTTGCACCATACTCATGGCAGTTGATCGCAATTTGCTTTAAAGCTGAAATATCCGCTTTTGACCACATGCCTGTGGAATCTACAGCCCCAAAAACGCTGGTGGCCTGCACAATAATCATACCGGCACCACCTTTTGCCCGCTTCGTATAGTGTTCGATGTGCTGCTTGCCATAATAAGATCCATCATCTCCCTGAAAGGAAAAAGTAACCATAGGAGCCATTACAATTCGATTTTTAATGTGATTCCCCCGAATCACTAATTCGTCTGTTATCTTAGCCATTTTATTTCCTCGCTAATTTCTTTTTTGCAGGGATTTTTGTATGGTCTTATCTATGTTTTCTGCTGACTATCAGGTTTATGGTTAGCAGCGCTCCTTTGAGATTTGACTTTTGCCGCAAAAATTCGGATTATGAAAAAAAAGGTCACAATTTTGCTGAATTCCCGATTTATATATCCATCAATGTTGAATGAAGGAAGTGATTCCAAGAGCAGAACTTACCAGAGACGAATTCATTCAGAAAAAAAGGTCTCTTACGGAGTAATATTAATGTCAGGAACAGAACTTACTGAAAATGAACTGATCGAGGAAAGAATCGACCTATCACGGGCTACATGTCCCAACAGGGAACAAAGGGCAAACGGTATAAATGTCTGGTACGGAAAAGCAAGCGATCTTGCAAAAGAAGCCCGTTCAGGCTGCCTGAGACAAAGAGAGCGTAATTTTCAGCAGTCAAGCGGTTGTGTTCTGAACTTCTATCTTTCAGTAAGGATTGGAACAATACGCGATGCTGTAGCTATATATCATGCACCTGTAGGCTGCTCGTCTGCAGCACTCGGCTACCGTGAACTCTATCGGCATGTGCCTGTTGAACTTGGCCGTCCTGCTAATTTTGATCTCCACTGGGTTACGACAAATCTTGGGGAAAAAGATGTAGTTTACGGTGCTGGTGACAAACTTGGTGAAGCAATAATAGAAGTTGAAAAACGGTACAACCCAAAAGCGATCTTTATACTTACATCCTGTACTTCAGGAATAATTGGAGAGGACATCGAAGGCGTTGTTGCAAAATACCAGCCTCAGGTAAAGGCAACAATAGTCCCTATCCATTGTGAAGGCTCACGTTCAAAACTTGTCCAGACCGGCTACGATGCTTTCTGGCACGCGGTCTTAAAATATCTTGTCAAAAAGCCGGAAAAGAAACAGAAGGATCTCATAAATGTAGCGAGTATGCTCTCGTACACCTGGCAGGACAGACTGGAGATAAAACGCCTGCTTGGAAAGGTTGGTCTGAGAGTTAACTTCATCCCTGAATTTGCATCGGTGGAACAGCTTGAGACGCTCTCAGAAGCTGCAGTTACAGCGCCCATCTGTCCCACTTACACTGACTATCTCGCACGCGGGCTTGAACAGGAATACAGAGTTCCTTATTTCCTCTATCCCTCCCCTATGGGAATTGCCAATACGGATGAGTGGCTAAGGACGATTGCAAAACACACTGGAAAAGAAAAGGAAGTAGAAGCCCTTATCGAAGAAGAACATAAAAAGTGGCTTCCAAAACTGAAAGCAATCAGACATGAATTTGAAAACTTCAAAGGCAATGGAGAAAAGGTAGAAGTGCTGGGTGCGCTTGGCCAGGGAAGACTTCTGGCACAGATACCGTACTTTGACGAACTTGGCCTTAAATCCTCAGCTGCGATGTGCCAGGACTTTGACAACCTGATCCTTCAGGACCTGGAGAAGTTGCTCGCCCAGATAGGCGACTTTGACATCCTGGTAAATACATTCCAGGCTGCAGAGCAGACACATATAACAAATCAGCGGAACCCCGATATTGCAATGACCTGCCCGTTCCAGGGAGGCGCGTTTAAGCGCGATAAAGGTGTTACAAGGGTGCATGCCTTAAGGTCGGATGCACATCCCTGGAGTGCCCAGAGTGGCTATACAGGAGCTATCGCATTTGGAAATTTCCTTTTGCAGTCATTGAAAAGTCATTCATATCAAAGAACTATGCTTGAAAAAACCAGAAGTACATACAAAGACTGGTGGTACAAACAGCCGAATTCGCTGTATTATCTTAAAGCAGAGGACTAAACCAGGTGTAATCATGGTAACAGGTGAATCTTTACAACCAACTAATCTTATTTCAGGTGCCATCGAAGCACCGCGTTATTCCTGTGCGTTCGGAGGGGCATATTCAACTGCTGTTGGCATATTTGGAGTTGTTCCTATCCTTCATTCCGGGGCAGGATGTGGAATCGGACAACTCTTTGGCCAATTTTACGGAGGCGGCCAGAATGCCGGAGGTCCCTACGGCGGAACAAGCACTCCATGTTCCTCTTTAGTTGAGGAGCACGTGATTTTCGGCGGTGAGAAAAAACTTGCAAATCTTATTGAGTCAACGGCAGAGCTTGTAAATGGGGATTTGTTGGCAGTCATTTCCGGCTGCGTCCCTTCACTTATCGGAGATGATGTGGGATCCGTTGTCAGAGCGTTTAAGGAAAAGAACCCCGACATTCCAATCATACATGTGAATACCTCCGGATTTGCAGGAACTTCATACGATGGCTATGAGCATTTTTTCAATGCTGTAATCGATCAGTTTCTCGAAAAGACTCCAAAAGAGAAAG
>JAUPKS010000033.1 GCA_030837315.1 Planctomycetota bacterium | reverse complement strand
GATTGATTTAATCCCTTGAATTCCTGTTCGTCAACAATCCTTACTTTCACTTCCGGAAAGAAATCAATAATTCGCAATCTTCCTTCGTTAAGACAACGATACATAGGTTGTATGCAATTCTTGGAATAAAAGGCGTGCAGGGGTTCCAGTCCGCGGCTCGTTTTGGGAACAACTACATCGTAGCTGTTGATCTGTTCTTTGAGATACATGATTACCTTTTCTTGAATAAAAGGCATATCGCAGGCTATTATGAAGGCGTGAGGACTTGTAGAGCGTATGAGTCCTGCACAAATACCACTGAGCGGACCTTTTTCTGGTATTACGTCAGACACGATGGGTAGGTTTAGATGTGCATAGATACTGGCATCGTTTGCTGATAAAATAACTTCATCAAAGATTTTACTTAATCCTTTTATTTGATGTTCAATGAATGTTGTGTTTCCATACTTAAGGAATGCTTTATTAAAACCCATCCTTTGGCTTTTGCCACCTACCAGTATAATTGCTGTCACTTCATGTCTCCCACATGCCTCAGGTCAAAAAACATTGACACTTTAATTTTAACTGTGCTATAATCAAAAATCAAATTTTTATATATTTATTTTATAGCTCTCTCTTTTACAAAAAATGTTTACAAAAATGAAAACTTATAGAACTGTTTCTCTTGTTCCCATGGTAGTTGGTATGGGGATTTTTTTTATCCAAACAACCTTTGGAGAAGTACCGAATGCCTCTAAGTCCGCAAAGACCGAACCACAGATAATTACTGATAAGAATATTGTGGCAATTGTAAATGGTCGAAAGATCGCAAAGCAAGAACTTTATAACCTATTAATTGATACCTACGGAGAAGATGCATTAGATGTGCTTATTCGAAGAACACTGATCTATCAAATGGCCGAGAAAGAGGGGGTCAAAGCTACAAGCACAGAAGTAGAACAGAAATTAAAGGCCTTTGTTGACAGTGAAATGGATGGTTTAATGCGCACGTATCGGATAAAAGACAAGGCAGACCTTGAAAAAGAATTAACTAAGGCAGGTAGTAGTCTCACACAAGTAGAAGAGAAAATGTTTAAAAAGATGAAAAGACAGGCAGAGGTTGAACTTCTTGCCGAAAAACTTATGACAAAGACGATTGTCATCACAGATGAAGAATTGCAAAAGGCATACGATCAGGAGTATGGTGAAAAGATTGAGGCTGGCCAGATTGTCTTCAGGACTCGCAGAGAGGCTGAAGATGCGCTTAAAAAATTACAGTCCGGCGCTGATTTTGCCACCCTTGCGAAAAATGAATCCATCGATCGCGTTTCTGCAGCCCGAGGCGGAAAAATGCAATCTTTTAGTCCGAAGAATGGCATTGGTTTAGAAGTAGCGCACTTAAAGAAAGGTGAACTCAGTGACATTGTCAAAACAGACTATGGCTATCATATTATTAAAATTACGGACAGAAAGCCACCGAGTAATAAAAGCTTCAAGTCTGTAAAGGGAGAATTGGAAAAGATCGTCAGAAACCAACAATACAAAGAGAGAATAGGCCCTTGGCTGATTAGCCTGATAGAAAATGCATCAGTCACAAAGAATCTAGTTAATGATTAATTTTCAAATACTTGTTATCCATGTAATGACCTGAACATTCCGAAAGTTCTTTAAAAAATTATACCTTTGATGTTATAGAAAAAATCCAATGCCTGAAGAGTTTGTTATTAATGTTGCTCAGAGAGTTAAACAGCTGCCACCTTACCTATTTGGGCGATTAAATGCCTTAAAATATGAAAAACGAAGAAATAATATTGACGTAATTGATCTTGGTATGGGAAATCCGAATGATCCTACACCCCAACCGGTCATTGAGAAGTTGTGCGAAGCAGTCAGGGATCCAAGGAATCACAGATATACCGTTTCTGCCAACGGGATTTATAATCTCAGGCGCGAGGTTGCTAAATATTATGAAAAGCAGTTTCATGTAAACCTTGACACGGAAGAAGTAGTTTGTACTATTGGCTCAAAAGAGGGGATCTCTCATCTCTGTTTAGGATTATTGGAAACAGGCGATACGGTTGTAGTGCCCAATCCTGCCTTCCCTATTCACATTCATGCGGTAAATCTGGCCGGTGGTAATGTAATTAGTGTGCCGCTCACGGAAGACGAGAAGTTTTTGCCAAACCTGATCAATACAGCTAAAAACCTCACTCCTCTGCCCAAAATAATCATTTTAAATTTTCCGCACAATCCTACTGCCGCTACTATTGAATTGAGCTTCTTTGAAGAGATCGTACCGTTTGCAAGAAAACATAATATTATTATTGTCCACGATTTTGCCTATTGTGGGATTGCATTTGATGGATACAGGCCGCCTAGTTTTTTACAGGTCAAAGGCGCCAAGGAGGTTGGTGTAGAATTTAATACCATGTCTAAATCTTTTAACATGGCCGGTTGGAGGGTAGGGTTTTGTGTAGGAAACAAAGAGATTGTCAATACGCTGGCAAAAGTCAAGGGATATTATGATTACGGTATCTTTCAGCCTGTTCAAATTGCCTCAATCATTGCACTCAGGGAATGTGACAACTATACCAAGGAGCAGGCGCAAATTTATCAGAATAGAAGGGATGTTCTTTGTGACGGACTGAACCGTATCGGCTGGAACGTTAAAAAACCAAGGGCGTCTATGTTTGTATGGGCCCCTATCCCTGAAAAATGGCGGTCGATGGGCTCGGTTGATTTTGCATATAAACTTATGAATGAGGCTGAAGTGTCCGTTGCCCCTGGTGCAGCCTTTGGTGAACATGGTGAAGGATATTTGAGGTTAGCAATTGTAGAGAATGAGCTCCGTCTCAAACAAGCTGTTCGCCAGATTGATCGTGTATTGAGAGATAACCGCTGAACACATGATAAATCTTGTTAAATCAAAATTAAAAACTTTTGTCGGCGGTATACACTCAAGAGAGGATGGGAAAATTCTTACACAGGATAAGAAAGAGTCTCCCCTCCTATTCCCCAAAACTGTGTATTTGTTTATGAGTCAACACATCGGTGCCCCAGCCAGCCCGATTGTTAAAAAGGGGGACTTCGTCAAAAAAGGACAATTGGTTGGTACTGCGCAAGGTTTCGTCTCCGCAAACGTGCATGCCTCCATCTCTGGTAAAGTTGCGGATGTTGTGCCATGGCCACACCCTATCACTGGCGTAAGGTCTCCTGCTGTTGTTATAGAAAATTGCGGGGAGGATTCGTGGATAGAAGGTATGAGTGTGGCTTCTGATATCGATCTCATTTCTCCTGACGAAATTAGACTTCTCATTCAATCGGCAGGCATTGTGGGCTTGGGTGGCGCCACATTTCCCACTCATGTAAAACTTACCCCGCCCAAAGACAAGATAATAGATACGGTTGTTATGAATGGTGCAGAATGTGAACCATATCTTACGTGTGATTATCGGCTCATGTTGGAAAAACCTCATGAAATTATTCAGGGTTTGAAGCTGGTTATGAAGTGTATTGGATGTAAGAAGGCGCATATTGGCATCGAGGCAAATAAAAGTGATGTTTATACCATTTTCAAAAATATAGTACTAAATGATCCTGATATAAAGGTAGACCTTATGGAGGTAAAATATCCACAGGGTGCCGAGCATCAACTTATCAAGGCATTGTTGAACAGAGAATTTAAACCGACACAATTACCTTTAGAGGTAGGGGCTATTGTGATTAATGTTGGGACGGCCTTTGCCGTATATGAGGCGGTGAAATTCAAAAGACCATTAATTGAAAGAATGGTTACCGTCACAGGAAATGGTGTAGAAAATCCACAAAATTTTTTAGTGCGTTTAGGTACCCCAATTCAGCAATTATTAGAAGAGGCAAGGGTTAAAGTAAACATAAATAAGGTTATCTTTGGCGGTCCCATGATGGGTATTGCGCAAGGCAATATTGAATCAGCCGTTACCATCAAGGGGACAGGGGGTATTCTTGTATTAACCGACGCTCAAAAGTGGGAATCTCACGCCTGCATCCGATGCGGGCGTTGTATCGATAGCTGTCCTTATGGACTTAATCCCAGTGAGTTGAGTATCTTATGCGAAGCAAAAGAGTTTAATCTGGCGCTTGACAATAACGTTATGGAGTGTAAAGAGTGTGGTTGTTGCAGTTATATTTGTCCGGCGAAAAGACCTATTGTTCATCTCATTAAATTTGCAAAAGCTGATATTGCCAAACGAAAGGCAAAGGCATAGAGAATGATTTCACGGATAGGGGTTGAATGTATCACGAACTAGTGCAGCGGAGCCGCAACCAAATCCCCTTTCTAGGGGGATCACGGGGTTGTACCATAATAAGTAGTATGTGAAATTTCTCGAAAACCGTGATGAGTTATTAAAAAATTCCATGTCAAAACAAATTCAAAGTAATAATACTTTAATTATTAGTGCTTCACCTCACATGTATGATGCGGAAAGTATTCCCAGGATTATGTGGGCTGTGGTATTTTCTCTGATTCCTGCTGGTATTGCGGGAGTTTTTACCTTTGGATATTATGGTTTCTGCGTTGTCTTTATCAGCAGTATAACAGCTGTTATTACCGAAATGGGTATTTTGCTGTTGCGGAAAAAACCAGTCCTTAATACCATCAAAGACGGCAGTGCTGTGGTTACGGGGATTTTATTGGCATACACTTTGCCGCCAAGCACCCCATGGTACGTGTCTGTAGTAGGTTCCTTTTTTGCGATTGCCATTGTAAAACATGCCTTTGGTGGTTTGGGAAATAATATTTGGAATCCTGCCTTGGCAGCGCGAGCATTCTTGCAGGTGGCTTATCCCGCCTCTATCAACTCAGATTGGCGTGTCTTGCAACATGGAATTGGCAATCTCGTCCATAATATTACTAAGACCGACCCCGGAGGTAAACTGGTAGATGCTATAACGAGGGCAACACCACTGGCAAAAGAGGCAGGGGCAGAAACATACCATCTCACTCAGTTATTTGTGGGAAACATTCCCGGTTGTATTGGAGAGACCTCGGTAATCGCTTTACTGCTGGGCGGCGCTTATTTGATGTATAAGCGTTATATCCATTGGTACGTTCCGTTTTATTATATAGCAACGGTATTTGTCATGGTTTTAATTTTGCCTCCACGAATAGTAACCCCATGGGCCAATAACCCATTGTATCATATTTTTTCGGGGGGGTTATTCTTGGGTGCATTCTTTATGGCTACCGATATGGTTACATCGCCTCTAACAAAAAGGGGACTTATCATCTTTGCTGTTGGTGCGGGTGCGCTAACGGCACTGATTCGTTTCTACTCCGGATACCCGGAAGGCGTATGCTATTCCATATTGCTTATGAACACGGCAACACCCCTTATCGATCGATTTACGAAGCCGAGACTCTATGGAACCAGGGTAAAGAAGGTTTAATATGCAAAAGAAGGCGCAGTATACGATTACCCTGACTTTGATTTCTCTTTTGGCCTCACTAGGCGTATCTTCGACTTTTTTGCTCACAAAAGGTACGATTAAAAGAAAAGAATTGTCCATTCGTACAGAGGCATTGTACGTGGTACTTCCTGGCTTGGAAGGTTCCCCTGAGGAAATAACGACACCAAAGGTGACTGATCAAGATCGTGTCTATAAAGGGGCAAACAAATCAGGCCAACTTATCGGTTATGCAGCATGCGGAGAGGCCCAGGGATATTCAAGTAAGATTAGGGTCATGGTGGGAATGGATCCGAATCTTGAAAAGATTATCGGTATTAATATACTTGCACAAAATGAGACGCCAGGGCTTGGTACAAAAATGACTGAGATTGAAAGCACTTCCACGTTGTGGAGTGTTGTCTTTGGTAAGGAACTCAAGTCAATCGATTGGGACAGCGAAGAATCATGGCAATTGCCAATGTTCAGGCAGCCTGAAAGAATAAAAAAAAATGGTTTGTTGAAAAAAGGGAAAAAGCCTCAACCTTGGTTTCAAGAACAATTTAAACATAAAACCTACAATCAGATGGTCGTATCAAAGGTAAAAGATGACGAAAAGATTACGGCCATTACGGGAGCTACCATATCCACAAAGGCAGTAATAAATGCTGTGCAGAATGCCATTGATAAAATAAGACATATTGTTCAATCCCCAGCTTGGGAAATTAAATAGTTTCTTAAGTTCATCGTATAGGATTTCATTTATTCATGCGGTTTTCCGGGTGGTAGAAGTATAAAAATCCCCCTTAGAAAAGGGGGATAAAGGGGGTTGTAAATAATCCTCAATTGAAGAAAAAACACAACCCCCTATTTCCCCCTTTGGTAAGGGTGATTAACTTAAACGGTATCGTGGTCTATGAAAAGAATTGAAGAAATTAAACCCATCGTTGAATCCTTAGTATTTGCAGCAGAAGAACCTATTACCCTCCGTAAACTCACAGACATTATCGAAGGCGCCGATAGTGCTCAGATTCAAGAAGCCATCTTGCAATTGAAGACCGATTATGATGCTCAGGGCAGGTCTTTCCAGATCGAAGAAATTGCCGGTGGTTATCAATTGTTTACTAAACCGGATTATTATGAATGGATCGCGAAGTTACGAAAAAAATCAGGAGAAACAAAACTCTCGCAAGCAGCCTTGGAAACACTTGCGATAATTGCTTATAAACAGCCCATCTTGCGGGCAAATCTGGAATCTATCCGTGGGGTTCAGTCAGGGCAGATAATCAGGTTGCTCATGGAGAAAGATCTTGTTAAGGTTGTAGGAAGGGACGAATCGTTAGGGCATCCCTTGCTCTATGGCACTACAAGAAAATTTCTTGAATATTTTGGTTTGAAGGATATGAAAGACCTGCCTAAGATCGAGGAGTTGGAATCTCCATAACAACGGCAGAGGACAGGACAAAAAAGGTATGAAGTTGGCTTGCTGGAGTGCGGAATGGGGTTTCTGTGGTTTATTCGCAAAAGATGCAGGCAACATGTTTTTCTTGTTGTGAAACAGGCATATCAACAAATCAGCACAAAAAGAGATGAAATTCACCCGTTTGCATCCGTGGCGTTTAGACTATGAAAAGGCCATTCAGGTTCAAGAGACTTTAAGAGATCGATTGATTTTAAAGAAACCCACCGGGAAAATCTGTACGGTTGCAGGTGCTGATGTTTCTTATGACAAACAGAGTGATCGCTTTTTTGCTGGCGTGGTTGTATTCAAATTAGGCAGGCATTTGGAAAGGGTTGAGGAGCGCACGGCTGTCGGAAAGGCGAGATTTCCATATATTCCCGGGCTCCTTTCATTTCGTGAAGCTCCCATCCTGCTTAAGGTATTTACTAAACTAAAAATAACCCCTGATATTATTCTTTTTGATGGGCAGGGGATTGCTCACCCCCGCCATTTTGGTTTAGCGTCGCATCTGGGACTCATCCTTGACAGGCCATCCATAGGGTGTGCAAAGACTCGGTTGGTGGGTGAGTACGATTGTGTTAAAAATATCATCGGTGTATATTCGAAACTTTTTTATAAGAACGAAGTCGTTGGAGCTGTACTGAGGACGAAAATAAACACAAAACCTATTTTCGTATCTCCTGGCCACAAAACAGATCTGTCATTTGCAATCCGTATCGCTTTAAAGACATGCTGCGGGTATCGTATTCCAGAACCAGTACGACAAGCCCATTTGTTGGTAAATAGGGTAAGGAAAGAACTAGCGAAATGACACGGTATTGTTTTTGCTCATTAAAGATATACAATAAGGCGTTATTATCTAACGTCAAGGTGAGGTATTTCTTCAATACCAGGTATTACACTTCGTTAAAGTTAAACTGACAATGGAAAATATCTAATCAATTGAAGGTATAGTATATGAAAATAAAGGCAGTGATCTTTGATCTTGATGATACATTGTACGATTGTACTGGTTCGCTTATTGACGCATCCAGGAAGCGTGCTGCGAGGGCAATGGTAGAGGCCGGACTGCCGTGTACCGAAGAAGAGGTTTATCGATTGCAGAAGGAGCTTACTGATAAATATGGCCCTTATCATCTCGTGTTTAATGAAATTGTGAATAAATACCATGCAGATAATAAATTAGTCACCATTGCCTACAAGGCATATAACAGTAGCGAAGTATCTGAAATAAAATTGTTCCCTTATGTTGTCACTACCCTGAAAGAATTAAAAGATAAAGGGTATAAAGTTTTTCTTCTAACGGTCGGTGTTCATGAACGGCAGGAAAGAAAGATTAACATTCTTGGACTAAAACCTTACTTTGATGAAATAGTAATTAACGATCAGGAAATTGGTCTTCTCGTGGAAGATTGTGTTAAAGATCTTCTCCGAAGGCATAATATTATGCCAGGAGAGGCCGTCATGGTGGGTGATAAGGCTCGGGATGAGTTGCGAATTGCAAAATTACAGGGCATGATCACCATCCAGATGTTGCATGGAAGATTTAAGAATGAGCCTGCTGTGAATGAATGTGACAGGCCAGACTATAAGATCAAACGCATTTTCCAGATTCCTACGATTCTTCAACTCAACAATATGGGAAAGACACCCGATAAGCTTAAAATTATTGCCATTGGGGGTGGTACCGGCCTTCCCATTATGCTCGAGGGTTCAAAGACCTATAGCAAGCATCTCACCGCTGTTGTAACTGTTACTGATTCGGGAAGGAGTTCCGGCATTTTGAGAGAAGAATTTGGGATACTCCCACCAGGAGATGCAAGAAATTGCCTGGTGGCACTTTCTGAAACAGAAGAACAAGAACGAGAGTTATACCAACTGTTTCAATACAGGTTCGACAGGGGTTCGTTGGAAGGAATGAGCCTTGGAAACTTACTAATGACGGCATTAACAGATATAACAGGCAGTTTTGAACAGGCTATAAAAAAAGCCAGTAAAATATTAAACATTCGGGGAAAGGTGCTCCCTTCGACCCTTGCCAATACGCATATTTGTGCAGAACTGGAAGACGGAACCCATGTAGAAGAAGAATTTAACGTGCGTGCATTGGGGAAATCGCCGATTAAGGACGTCTTCTTAAAGGACAACAACGTAGAGTCCCCACCAGAAGCCATAGAAGACATTCTCAAGGCCGATATTGTTGTGATAGGTCCTGGCAGTCTTTATACGAGTATTATAACGAATTTATTGGTTCCAGGTATTCGAGATGCAATTCGAAACAGTAAGGCAACCAAGATTTATGTCTGCAATATTGTGACTCAACCGGGGCAAACTGATAACTATAAAGTTTCTCATCATGTTAACGCTATTGCAAAATATCTTGGAGCCGGTGTGCTGGATTATGTTATTGTGAATAACAATATTCCCCGTAAGGATATCTTGGATAGATACCAAAAAGAAGGGGCCGGGGTAGTTTTAATGGACGAAGGTGTTTGTAATTTAAACGTGAACGTTAAAAAAGCCGACCTGGTTGAAGACCTTACTCAGAAGCGTATTCTCTGGGAAAAGCAAGATTTGCTCCGTCACGATCCTGACAAACTTGCCGATTCCGTCTGCAGGGTATATGCAAATTTACCATCCCTAACGACAAGTTAAAAACTTATTTGTTAAAGTATTTGCCATCATGGTATAAACTATGGCAAAAAAAACAATTTTAATGCACCCCGTTACCATTGATAAATCGATGGTTTTCATTTCTGCAAATCCTACCGTTACCAAACGCATGCCTTATCAACATTCCTGTCAAAAGTGATTGACGACGATGGGTGCTGACGGTAAATAAATATGTACCGCCATCTATTTTTGCCCTGCGATATTTTGGCATCGTCATATGAATTTGTGCGTGGGATGCACCTTACGCTTGTTTTTTAAGGCAGGGCATCACCCTGCCAAATCAAATCCGATAATTACGATGTAAGGCAAGAATGTCCCCACCATTGCAATAATTCGTTCTATGCCAAAATCGTTTCATCCGTTTCATTCTTTTCACATCCACACAAATTATCCACATAAATGTGAAATACATGGTAGGCGATGCCTACCCTAGTGCGCCTGAAAGTGCGCAATGCCAGAGGGGTGAATGTCCTCTTCAGGGAAATCGCTTTCCGCCCTGTAACCGACCGTAACTGCGACCCCGTGAGGTGTGGTGTGGAGCAACGGGAGGTGATAAGCTAGTCCGT
>JAUPKS010000254.1 GCA_030837315.1 Planctomycetota bacterium | reverse complement strand
GCAATACTGCTCTTTGGAAAAGACGAGACCATTCTATCGGTAGTGCCGCATTTCAGAATCGATGCCATTCTGAGACGCGATAACATCGACCGCTATGATGACCGTGACGATATCCGCACGAATCTCATCGAAAGTTATGACCGCCTGCTTCGCTTTGGAGAAAAACATCTGAACGATCCCTTTTATCTGGAAAATGACCAGAGGATAAGCCTGCGCGGCCATATTTTACGGGAAGTAATCAGCAATATTCTTATCCACCGTGAGTATGCCAATGCGTTTCCAGCCAAGTTCATCATTGATAGAGATAAACTCTTCACGGAGAACAGCAATAAACCTCATGGGCATGGCATGATTGATCCGTCGCATTTTACGCCCTATCCAAAAAATCCTTCTATTGCGCGATTGTTCAGGGAAATTGGAAGGGCGGATGAGCTTGGGTCTGGTGTTCGGAATCTGTTTAAGTATTGCAAGGCCTATTGCGGCCACGATCCGCAACTCATAGAACAGGATATTTTCAAATTCATCCTACTGCTTACCGGGGAAGCTACCGGGGAAGCTACCCAGCAAGCTACCCAGCAAGCTACCCAGCAAGTTACCCAGCAAGCTGAACGGAAAAAAAGAATACTTGAGTTCTGCCAAACTCCTAAGAATAGAGAAGAAATTCAGGAGTTTTTAGGTTTAAAAGACAGGGAACATTTCCGTTCAGAAATATTAAACCCGCTTATTGAGCATGGTTTGCTGCACCCGACGATACCCGATAAACTGACAAGCCCGAAACAGAAGTATTACTCTGCAAAGAAACGAGAGAACCCATGAACGAAGCAGAAACCAGAGCGGAACTGATTGACCCGAAGCTGAAAGAAAGCGGCTGGGGCGTGATGGACGGGTCAAAAATATTGCGGGAATACCATATCACTGCCGGTAAGATCCAGACTGGAGGCGGACGCTCCAAGCCGCTGATCGCCGATTATGTGCTGATGTATCAGGGGCGCAAACTGGCTGTGATCGAGGCCAAGAGCGATGAGCTTGAAGTGGGCGAAGGTGTGGCGCAGGCCAAGAACTACGCTGAAAAACTGAAACTGGACACCACCTTTGCCAGTAACGGTAAAGAAATTTATCAAATCTGCATGAAAACCGGAGAGGAAGGCTTGATTGCCGGTTTTCATGCGCCGGATGAACTCTGGAGTAAAACCTTCGCCACACAGAATCAGTGGCGGGACAAGTTTAATCACGTGCCGTTTGAGGATGTGGGCGGCACGAAGAGCGCGCGCTACTATCAGGAAATCGCGGTCAATAATACCATGGCCGCTATTGCCGATGATAAACAGCGTATTTTGCTCACCATGGCGACAGGTACCGGAAAAACCTTTATCGCCTTTCAGATTGCGTGGAAACTGTTTCAGACCCGCTGGAACTTAAAGCGCGACGGTTCACGCAGGCCGCGGATCTTGTTTTTGGCTGATCAGGCGTTCAACGCATTTTCCGCATTCCCCGAAGATGCGCTGGTGCGGATTAATCCTAAAGAAATCGGCAAAAAAGGCAGTGTACCGACCAACGGCAGTATTTTCTTTACCATCTTCCAGACCTTCATGAGCGGGGGTTCGGCAGGCTCACCCACCATTCAAAAATCAGGTTCGACAAGCTCACCCGTCTTTAGTGAAGTAAGTCACATCAAGAAGGCGAACGGGTATATGTATATTTTGGAGTGTGCAGATGACAGTTTTTACACCGGAAGTACCAATGATTTAAAACGAAGATTGGAACAACATCAAAATAGCGAGGGAGCTGAACACACGAAAAAATATTTGCCAGTTAAATTAGTTTATTATGAAACTTTTAATAGAATCGATGAGGCTTTTAATAGAGAAAAATACGTGCAGTGTTGAAAATATCCGCACTATCTTTATTGATTTTCAGAAATACCTCTACGAGCGGAAGACGGCGTAATTGTTTGCTGCTGGAGTGCCCTGAATGCTGAATAGAAACAGGGCGGAATTGCTCAAACCATAACAAGAAATGAAAAAACGCTATGAATTTTCAAAATATAGTAGAGAACAAACAGAAAAGAAAGGATCAAGAGATGAAGATACTCGGTGTTTCAGGTTCTCCTATCCATAATAGCAATACGGACAGGGCGTTAAAAGTGGCGCTGGAGGCCACCGGACTTGAAACAGAATTTATAAAACTTGTTGAGTACCAGCTCACTCCATGCAGGGCATGTATCGGTTGTGTAAATACAAACAGGTGTGTAAACACGCAGGATGACGGAATTTTATTGGCGGAAAAAGTAAAAGAGGCCGATGCCCTGATTATTGCCTGCTATACGCCGTATTCTTCCATAGACTCGCTAACGAAGTCATTCATTGAGAGACTCTATCCTCTTCGTCATAAGCATGGATTCATGGCAGGCAAACCGGGAGGTGCAATCGTTACCTGTGCAATTCCTGCCACAAATAAAGCATTACCGCCCGCTTGTGATATGGCAATAAACGCAATCATGTTTTATATGATGGAAGAAGGGATGAATTTTGTAGGCGCTGTCAAAATATTGGGAAACGTACCCTGTATTAAATGCGGTTACGGCAATGAGTGTAAGACATCCGGCATTAAAATGATATTTGGAAATGAAGCTACCGTGCAATCGGTCGGTGTAAACAAGTTTGAAGAACAATTGGACGCCCTTGATGCCGCAAGGGATCTGGGTAAAAAGATAGCGCGTGTGCTCAAAGAAAAAGAAAAAATATTTAAGTAAGCTCCTTAATTTGTTAAACATTCCATACCTGAATTTACATAGAAGGAGTCTGCTATGAGTGAAAGAAGAAGTTTGTCTTTTATTGTTAATTACACAATACTTGTTGGTATATTTTGTTTATGTGGCTGCTCCACAGGCTTACATAATACTATTGATGCTCCTCGTCTCTTGGATATAAAACAGGTCGCAGAAGAAAAAGGATGTCTTTCCTGCCATGAGGGAATCGAGATTATTAATGACAGAATGCAGCCATTTCTCCTGAGCTTTGCTAAAAAGCAATATGGAAAAGGATCGGGCTATGAATGTGCTATTTGCCACGAAGGCAATCCCTCATCCGGCAAAAAGGAAGAAGCCCACCGTTTCCTTATACCAAACCCATCGAGCATGTGGGTACTCCATGAAGGAAAGGGTTGCGCAAAATGCCACGACAGTAAAGGGAGTATAACTACGCTTATGGGGAAACCACTCAGCCAACCTGAGGGTGGAGAACTTATGTCCGAGCAGCTCCTTTCATCAGAACCTTCGGGAGTACTGGGAATGGATTATACCTACAGGATGGCAACGTCCTTACATGCCCTGATGACGGGGATAGCGAGTAAAACGCTCTCTTCAAATGGAGTTATACCCAAAGGGACCTTTCCGTACGGGAACTTTGACACGATAGACACCGATGGCCAGATTCCAAGAGTCGGTTCTGAAAAATACAAGGAATGGGTTGGGAAGGCTATAAACACAGGCTATCTAAGAAGGCTTGAAAAAGTGGATGAGATCCCTGACTTTGGGAAGGGGGTTAAGGTTTTTGGTTCAGAAGAAAAGGCGGGCTTTTCTGATACCTATAGAAAACAGTGCGCAAGGTGTCATGTCTGGGGTGAAGGGAGAAATGAGAGGGGAGATTTACGGGCATCAGGATGTGCTGCATGCCATGTGCTCTATGGGAATGACGGTAAATATGAAGGCGGCGATCCAACGATCAAAAACACCAAAACCCGTCCGCATCCGCTACGACATCGTATTACCACAGCCATTCCTGCCGCTCAGTGTACCCATTGCCATACACGGGGAAGAAGAATCGGGACAACCTTTGTGGGCATGTTTGAATATGACTATGTAAAGGATGGCCATGCAACCCCTTTCGATGAACACGCCAAACCGCAGGAACCGCTCTTTACGAAAGAATATTTGCACGTAAGAAAAGACGTGCACTTTGAAAGAGGCATGCAGTGTGCCGACTGCCACACGTCAATAGATGTGCACGGAGACGGCAACATCTACCCCGCGACGGTCTATCAGGTGGAGATTACCTGCTACGATTGCCACGGAACACCCGGAAAATATCCCTGGGAACTCTCTGTAGGATATGGCACACCGGTAACCCTGGAAGGCGAAAGAGGGATATTTAAGGGTGGAATCAGAGAATATCTCCTTACGTCAAGGGGTAATGTGAAGGCAAATTGGATAAAGGAAGAAGAAAAGGCATACGTAGTGAGTAAGTATACGGGCAAAAAGCATGAAATACCTTTACTCAAGGATATAACGTTACATGATACCTTCAAAACCCAGCAGGGCAAGGTTGCCATGTCAACTATTCACAAACATATAGAAAAGCTGGAATGTTACGCCTGTCATGCAACGTGGGCTCCCCAATGTTTTGGATGTCACATGCAATATGATAGGAGGGCAAAAGGTACAGACTGGATAACGACATCCAAAAAAGTAGACCCCACAACAGGCAGACAAACAGTAACCGAAGACTTTGGAGACCTGTCTCTGGAAAACAGGTCTTTCATGCGGTGGGAAAACCCAATATTAGGAATCAATTTGAGAGGGAAGGTCTCTCCCCTCGCACCAGGCTGCCAGGTCTTTTATACCTTTATTAATGAAAAGGGAGATGTTAAGGCACTTAACAAACATTATACCACTTCTACGGGTCACAATTCCCCTACATTAGCCCCTATAAACCCCCATGCGACAAGTCTTGTCGCAAGAACCTGTGAGGATTGTCACACAAACCCTAAGTCCATAGGGTATGGTACGGGCAATTCCAGGAGTGCAGAAAAGCTTCTGGGTGATAAACCCCTGTTCCAGGACTTGTCAGCAGGTGTATATGGGGATATCCCTGATGCAAAAACGGGGCGGCAGCAGATCCCGGGGATAGAAGATTTCCCGCACTCATTGGATCAATTGGTTGTAAGAAGCGGAGAGCAGATACAAAATATGCCCCTTCCTGAAGACCAGCCGCTAAATCAGGAGGAGAGAAATCTTGTTGAAAGAGAAGGTTTATGTATAGGATGTCATCAGCATTACGGAACCCCGGAGTGGGAAAACATGGTAAAAAAATATGGAAGGGCAGAGACTGCCGAACAACACGAGAAGATAGTTTCAGAGGCAATGAAAAGTTTGATGGAAAAAATAGTGAAGGATAAGGAATAATGCCAAAAATAACAGACTACGAACCTATTGTTGGAATCAACACCATTGAAGAATTGCGCATATTGGCTGGTAAACTTCAGGGAAAGGTGATTCAGAACATCAATTCCACGGCTGTGGGTGGAGGTGTGGCAGAGATTCTCAATCGCATGGTGCCCTTATTGCAGGAACTGGGCGTGGATGCCCGATGGGATTTTATCAAGGGCGGCGAGGATTTTTTCAACGTCACCAAGAAATTTCACAACGCACTTCATGGAAAGTCTGAGGAAATTACTCCACAAATGTTTGAAATCTTTATGGAGACAAGCCAGAGAAATATTGATGAGGTCAAGATTTATGGTGATATTGTGTTTATTCATGACCCACAACCCATTGTCCTGGTTAAGAAAAAGGACTCCATGCCTAATAGCAAATGGATCTGGCGGTGTCATATCGATGTCTCAACGCCAAACAAACAGGTATGGGATTTTCTCACACCTTTTATTCATCAATATGATGGCGCCGTCTTTTCTGCACCGGGCTTTTCACAACTATTACCCATCCGGCAATTCCTGGTATCGCCCTCTATCGATCCTCTAAGCGATAAAAACAGGGATTTACCGCAGGAGACAATAGAGAAAGTTTTGGAAAAGTATCAGATACCCAAAGACAAACCCATTATTACCCAGATATCGCGGTTTGACTATTTAAAGGATCCTGTTGGAGTTATCGAGGCATATCGCCTGGTAAAGAAACGTATTGATTGTCAACTTATCATTGCAGGTGGGACGGCTACGGATGATCCGGAATCAACGAAGGTCTTTGCAGAAACAAAGGAAGCGGCTGGGAATGACATTGATATTCATATCCTTCCCATCCCTTCTGGCAGCGATATAGAAATTAATGCCCTCCAGAGGGCATCCACGGTCATCGTGCAAAAATCACTACGTGAAGGGTTTGGACTCACCGTAACTGAGGCATTATGGAAGGCAAAACCCATTGTTGCCTCCAGTACCGGTGGGATTCCGTTGCAGGTCAAACACAAATACAGCGGTCTTCTTTGCCATAGTGTATCAGGCGCTGCATTTGCCATTAAACAGTTATTAAACAGCCCGGAATACGCCAAAAGGCTGGGGGATAATGGCCGTGAGCATGTAAGACAGAACTTCCTCCTTACCCGTCATTTAAAGGACTACATGCTCTTGTTCCTGTGTATGTATCATTTGGAAGATGTTGTTTATCTATAAAATATATGTATGAGAATGCAAAATAAAATTGTTCCGTATTTCATGAGTATTACCCTTGTTGCGATCACGACTTTCCTGGGTGGTCTCATCAGGGGAGCTATTGAGCCGACGAATATTGTCATTTTTTATCTCCTGATGGTTGTGTTGACTGCTGTCTGGTGGGGAAGATGCCCGGCAATTATAACCTCCTTGTTGAGTGTTTTGGCGTTTGATTATTTTCTTGTGCCGCCTTATTTAACGTTTGTGGTTTCTGATGTTCAATATATTTTTACTTTTATAGGACTTTTAGCCGTGGGATTAGTGGTCAGCGCCCTTGCGTCTAAAACCAGGCAACAGGCCATGGACGCACAGGGGAGGGAAGAGCGGACAGCTATACTATACCGTTTGAGCAAGGATTTAGCTGCATCTGATTCTTTAGAGTCCATTATGCATACCATCCGAATGAGTGTGGGAGAAATATTTGATTGCCGTGTGGCAGTTTTTTTGCCGGCAGACCACGGGATAAAACCAGGTAGTTTTGACCCTGGTTTTCCCATTGACGAACATGAAAATACCATCGCTGCATGGGTTTTTGGAAACGGCAAGCCGGCCGGGTGGGGTACAGATATCTTACCGGCAGCCAAAGCCCATTATCTGCCACTAAAGACGTCACAAGGTGTCTTTGGTGTTCTGGGAATTTTTTTTAAACACGATAAAACAGGCTTTGACCCTGGAGCAAGTGATTTGTTGAATGCATTGGCAAGTCAGGCGGCGGTAGCTGTTCAACGGGCAAAACTAACCGAAATTTCCCGGCAGATGGAGCTGATACGGGAAAGAGAAAAACTCCAGACGGCGCTTTTGAATTCCATCTCTCATGATCTAAGAACGCCGCTGGTGTCGATCACGGGAGCCTTAAGCAGTCTTATGCAGAATTTTTCCTCGATTGACGCCGAAACGCGCAAAGAGCTTTTGGAAACAGCTTATGAAGAGTCCGTCCACCTGAACCGACTTGTTGGTAATCTTCTTGACATGACGCGG